>JAFGBG010000019.1 GCA_016933295.1 Sedimentisphaerales bacterium
ACTCTGAACGTCAGCGCCCAGTTTCAGGCGGTTGAGGTAACGCACACGATATCCGGTTCGGTCGGAGTTGGGGGAGTGACGATGAGGGGTTTGCTCGATCGGAACGGCCAGACCGTGGTTACCGATGAGAGCGGTTATTATATTGCCGTTGTTAAATGGGGATTCTCGGGTGTGGTTACACCTCAGAAAGAAGGATGGACTTTTACTCCGCTTCAAAAAGAATATAAGGAAATCACCGGCGATCAGAATAATCAGGACTATACCCCGAGTCCTATAACCTATAGTATATCCGGAACAACCGGTGTGGAAGGTGTTAGAATGGTCGGTCTGCCCGGAGATCCGATAACCGGCAGCGGCGGCTTGTATAGTGTGCAGGTCGATTATGGTTTCACCGCCACAGTAACACCCACGAAGGATGGTTATGAATTCAGCCCGAAAGAGAGGCCGTACAGGAATGTCGGCTCAGATTTGCCGAAGCAGGACTATACGCCGACGCCGATAAAACTAACTATTTCGGGTTCCGCCGGAACCGAAGGCGTTGAACTGGAGGGATTTCCAACAAAAGTTGTCTCTTCAGGCAGCAACGGCAATTATTCAGTCGAAGTTGACTGGAACTGGAGCGGCACTGTCAGACCCGTCAAACAGGGTTATTCCTTCATGCCGGAGGAGATTCCCTATAGTAATATTACTTTCGCTCAACCAAATCAGGATTATATCGCAACGCCGATAACCTATACGATTAGCGGCTCGACCGGTTTGGCCGGTGTGGAGATGAAGGGATTTCCGGAATCTGTCTTTACGGACCAGAACGGTTATTATAGAGCTACTGTACCCTGGGGCTGGAGCGGCAACGTCTCACCCCAGTCACCGGGCCATACATTCAAACCGGGCTCCACAATGTATAGTAAAGTTGACGGAAATCGTGATAACCAAAATTATGAAGCGACGGAAAAAACTTTTACCATTTCCGGTATGGCCGGACAGGCCGATGTTCAGATGTTCGGTCTGCCGGGTGACCCTGTTACCGATAGCAGCGGAAGGTACAGCGTGACAGTCCCTTATAACTGGACGGCAACTGTAACTCCGACGAAGGAAGGCTACGAATTTGATCCGCCGAGTAAAGCGTATCCTGCCGTATCGATGGATTATACAAATCAAAATTATACGGCCAAACAACAGATGTTTGAGATTCGCGGCTCGGTCGAGATAGGTAATGTGACGTTGCAGGGTCTGCCGGGCGGCAGGTCCGTCGTCTCGGCAAACGACGGTAGCTATGCTGCGACCGTTCCGTATGGCTGGAACGGCACGATTACGCCGCAAAAAGTCGGCTATGAGTTCAGCCCGGTCAGCATACCATATACTAATATTACCGGTCATCAAATGAATCAAAATTACGTCGCGACCCTCTTGAAACGAAGGGTTTCAGGTATAATTTTGTCCGATAAGAATCAGCCCGTTGCGGGTGTGGTTTTGACGGGTGATTTCGGTGTTAACACGACCACGGACACCAACGGCAGGTTTGAATTTGAAGTGGATTACGGCTGGAGGGGAATGATTACCCCTGTCAGCGAAGGCCATACTTTCAGACCGCCGAATAAGCAGCTTACTAATGTTATCCAGAATCTGGATAACGTGAATTTCTCGGCTATCGTCAAAATGCTTACAATTACCGATCAGGTATCGATGTCCGGCACGCCGATTCCGAACGTCAAGATCACGGCGACGGATATGCCCGGCTCGACCGCGACCGATACCCAGGGTATGTTCTCAATAAGAGTACCTTACGGCTGGACCGGCGAGGTTTTGCTCGAAAAGCCCGGATTTAATTTCAATCCGCCGAGCAAGTCATACACAAATGTTACAACGAATTTGAGATTGGGTCAACCGGTGATAGAAATACCAACACCTGAGCGACAGCCAATACCTCGGCCGGATATTCCTACGCCACGTCCGGTTGACACTTTACCTCCGGATATTACCACGGCACGTCCTGGTGGTACTTTACCAGATGATGTTACTACGGCGCGTCCTGGTGGTGATACATTACCGCCTGTTGTTGATGTGAATGAACCGAAAGATGAGTCGGAAATAGGGGAATTAAAAAGGATAATGGAAGAATGGATGAAGCGGGGAGGTCAGCCTGGAGGGCCGGCGCAACCCTTCGACCGGGGCACAATGCTAATTACGGATAATTTTGACAGAGATGAGCTCCAGACAACGGTAGTTGCTTCTTTGACGGAACAGGCCGGTATCCCGATTATTCCCGAAAATAGTGTTTACGCGTATGTGAGCTGTTCGCTGAACCAGGTGCCGCTTGATCAGGCGCTCGATATCATTCTTGCGGGCACTCCTTATATTTATAAAAAGACGCCGTATTATTACCTGATATCTCCTCCCGACCCGAACGGATCTTTGTTCACCTCTGTAAGTGAAACTCGTCCGGTGAGGCTTGACTATGTCAGGGCTATTAAGGCGGTATCACTCTTAAATGAAGTATTTATGCCTTATGTCAAGGCCGATCCCGCCGATCCGAATAGTCATACGGTGCTGGTAACCGCTCCGCCGAAGGTGATGGAACGAATTATCGCGGACCTCGAACTGATCGACAAAACTCCGGCACATATTATGCTGGATGCCAAGATTGTGGTATTGGAAAAGGGCGGTCTCTTGAATTTGGGTTCGCAGTGGAGCTGGCCGAATATTCGGGCTGGTTTGTTCAGCAACGAGCTACACAATAGCGGTCTGGCTGATGGACAGGATTACGGCGGTAAATGGCCGTGGGGTGTTTCAATCGGTTATACGCCGGATGCTACATTCACAAATGCACTTGAGATACAATTGAATCTTCTTCAGCAGAATAATGAAGCGAGAATCGTCTCCAAACCTACGGTTATGGCTCTGGAAGGCAAGACGGCGAAAATCCAGGTTTTGAAAGAAGAATATTATGTTCTTACATCGTCGCAGACGAATTCCTTCGGCTACTCGACGAATTATCTGCAGGATATTACCGCCGGTACTACACTGACTATTACGCCTTATATCGGTGATGATAATCAAATTACACTGGAAATGGCGGTCGAAGTCAGTGATAGTCAGCCGAGTACTACAACCGGTTTCCCGGTAGTTACAAGGCGAATAGCGGAAAATATCGTGCGTGTCGAAGATGGCGGAACGGCTGTTGTCGCCGGTCTTACCGAGAATCGAACCAGCCGTGTCGATAGTAAGGTCCCGGGCTTGAGCAGTCTGCCGGTAGTGGGTTCGCTGTTTAAGAATAAAAATGATGCGGCATCTGATAGGGAAATTGCCGTGTTCGTAAAGGCACAGATTGTTCCCGAAGGCGGCGGCTTGGGTAACTTGCCAATGGGAGGTGCTTTGCCCCCGACAACTACGACAATGCAGTCATTCCAGCAACTGGACCAGCAGATGCAGCAACAGCCGACGCAGCTACAGCCAATGCAACAGCCGCAACAGTTGATGCCTTCACAGTATAATAATACCCCGGCTCCGGTTACGAATCCTATCCAGCAAGAAATTGAAGATGCGTTGTACCGTCGATAAAAGATATTTGAAAGAAAACGCTTGTGAGTACAAATAAGTACAGGTTAAGAATATATAAGGCAATCACCGCTGTATTGCTGCTTTCCACGGCATTCGGATTGTTTGGGTGTTCCCGGTTTCAGAGAGGCATACGGGTTATCCCCTTACCCAATCAGGATGTGCTGGAACTAAGTGGCGCCAATATCGTGGAACTTATGCGAGGTACCGGTTTTTCCGACGACCAGATTGCGCAATATGGAGCAGACGTACAGGGAGGTTTGGCTCGATCGGGTCGGGTTCAGATTGATGTCAACGGTAGGGCGGAAGTTATTTTTGCCGTTCAGAGTCGAGATGTTTACATCGGTACGAAACTCAGGGGTATATTCGTTTATAATGTTGATACTGGTTGGAGCAGAGGCGGCGGCAGAATCCAATAAACTCGAGATGATAACGAGTTATTGATTAAAACGGATTATTTCGATTGCTTGCGTTGAGTATCCTAACCGGATATTTTGAGCATTTCTTAAACCGGTTTTTACTACGTGGCGGCAAAATTCAATTAAAGAATCTCTCTTTGTAATTCATCTCCGTAAAAATTTGCGGATTTATCTGAAAGATTCCGGTCTATATCTGGGCGAGAATAACTGCCATATTGGCACACTGGCTAAAACTTACTCGGCTCATAACCTACTGTAATTAAAACGGTTACATTTTTGCTTCCATCCCGGCACGCTGTTTGCACTTATTTATCAGATTGTATATCTATATATTTATAATATTTGACTATACGAACGAAAAGGAACGCAGTAATGAAGTTCGACAAGTTTACGTTAAAGGCCCAGGAAGCACTGGCGACCGCCCAGCAGATTGCGATGGCGAAATCGCATACTATAACTTCGCCGTTGCATTTACTCGGCGCTTTGTGCGGCGATAAGGAAGGAACGGTTATCGAGATTTTGAAAAAAATCGGGGCCAACGTTTCGCGCATACGGCAGATGACCGAGAGTGAGCTTGGCCGGCTTGCCCAGGGCAAAAGCGAGGGACATATTTTACCAGACCCGGCCTTCAGCCAGGTCGTTCTCGATGCACAGAACCGTGCCGATGCGATGGGCGACGAGTATCTTAGCGTGGAACATCTGTTCATATCGCTTGCTTCGGTGCAGAGCGACGCGAAAGAGATACTGCGGCTAAACTCGGTGACGGCCGAGCAGATTGAAAGCGCCCTCAAGGAAATCCGCGGCCCGGAAAAGGTAACGGACCAGAGTCCGGAAGCCAAATACAAAGCTCTCGAACGATACGGAATCGACCTGCTGGAGATGGCGCGTAAAGGAAAGCTCGATCCGGTTATCGGCAGGGACGAGGAGATACGGCGATGTATGCAGGTTCTCAACCGCAGAACGAAAAATAATCCCGTATTAATCGGCGAACCGGGCGTGGGAAAAACCGCTATCGTCGAAGGTCTCGCTCAGAGAATCATCGCCGGCGATGTCCCCACAGGTTTGAAAAATAAAAGGGTCATAGCCCTTGATATGGGTTCTTTAATCGCCGGGACGAAGTTCCGGGGCGAATTCGAGGACCGTCTCAAGGCGGTACTGAAGGAAGTCATCGCGGCGGGGGGACAGATTATTCTCTTTATCGATGAGCTGCATACCGTCGTGGGCGCCGGCAAGGCCGAGGGCGCCGTTGACGCGGGTAATCTTTTGAAGCCGTCGCTTGCGCGGGGCGATTTGCGCTGCATCGGCGCGACTACTATCGACGAATACCGCAAGTATATCGAAAAAGATGCCGCACTTGAAAGGCGTTTTCAGCCGATTCTTATCGATCCGCCGAGCATCGAGGAGACCATCGCGATTCTCAGAGGCCTCAAAGACCGCTACGATACCCATCACGGGGTACGGATTACCGATGCGGCGCTGGTTGCCGCCGCGACTTTGTCCAACCGATACATTACCGACCGCTGGCTGCCGGATAAAGCAATAGATTTGATTGACGAAGCGGCCTCCAAAATGCGGATTGAAAATGATTCGCTGCCCGCTGAGCTGGACGATATTCGAAGGAAAATTGTCCAGCTTCAAATCGAACGCGAAGCTCTCAAAAAGGAATCCGACCCGGCAAGCGCCGAGCGCCTCAAAAAAGCCGAAAAGCAGTTGGTCGAGCTTGATGAGCAGGACAAAAAGCTCACCGCCCAGTGGGAAAGCGAAAGAAGCGATATCGACCAGATAAAAGATTTGAAGCAGAAGCTCGAAGATGCTCAGAACAGATTCGAGGACGCCCAGCGCAAGGGCGAGCTGGAAACCGCCGCTCGTTTGAAATACGAAACCATTACCAACCTGAAAAAAGAGCTTCAGGAAAAAGAGACTCAATTATCCACCTCCGACCGCGGCATTATCCATAACGAAGTCACCGAGGAGCATATCGCCGAAGTCGTCTCCAAGTGGACGTCGATACCGGTTGCGAAATTACTGTCCGGCGAAAGAGACCGCCTGCTAAAAATGGAAGATTCCATCAAGCAGCGTGTCGTGGGTCAGGACGAGGCGGTTGCGGCTTTGTGTAACGCAGTCCGCAGGAGCCGCTCCGGCTTATCGGACCCGAACCGCCCGATAGGAACTTTTTTATTCCTCGGCCCGACCGGTGTCGGAAAGACTGAGTTATCCAAAGCCTTAGCGGATTTTCTTTTCAACGACCCGCACTCGATGATTCGTATCGATATGAGCGAATTTATGGAGCAGCATTCGGTCGCCCGGCTCATCGGCGCCCCGCCCGGCTATATCGGTTACGAAGAGGGCGGCAGACTGACCGAAGCGGTCCGGCGAAAACCTTATTCGGTGATTTTACTGGATGAGATCGAAAAGGCCCACCCGGATGTTTTTAATGTCCTGCTGCAGGTCTTCGACGACGGCCGCTTGACCGACGGCAAAGGCAGAACAGTCGATTTCAAGAACACCGTCATTATTATGACCAGCAATATCGCGAGCCAGCAGATTCAGCAGCTCACCGAGGAATCCGGCGCCGACTGGGAAATTGAGGCCCACGTCAAAGATGCGCTCAAGCAGATTTTCAAGCCGGAATTTTTGAACCGAGTGGATGAAGTTATCGTCTTTCATATGCTCAATAAAGACCATTTAACCAGAATTGTCGATATCCAGCTCGGCTATCTTGCCGACCGCCTTGGGAGCCGCAATATCGCAGTCGAATTCACCGACAACGCACGCCGGCAGATTATGGACGAAGGCTACGATCCCGCATTCGGCGCGCGGCCGCTCAAGCGTACCATCCAGCAGCGGCTGGAAAATCCCCTGGCGGCGGAGCTTTTGGCCGGCAATTTCACCGACGGCAATACTATAAAAATCGACGCCGATTCCCACAAATTCACCTTCGAAAAAGTCGGGTAAAAAAGTAAGGTGGGTGTCCATTCTCTGTTCCTTAGGAATTGCGGAAGGCCAAATCCCCAGCCTGTGACAATACGCAATTATCCTGGTAATTATCACCTGCGTTCCATACTTTTTTCAAGAGCTTGCCTTGCCGGTCGGACTATATCGTGCGGATTTCCTTCGAATGGGCCGAAATATATATCGTCACCCGAATCTTTTTTTTGCCGCACATAGAAAATGTTCTTTTTCGCAAGATAATATACGATGCCCTGAGGACCCTGAAAAGCTGCCGCCCATCGGTCCGGACCGTCCAATATTTCCGATTTTGCTTTTTCGGTATTTAATGTTGAATCGGAAAGATCCAGATCATCGACAAGCAGACGATACAGCTCATGCTCGCTTATTCCCCCTTTAACTCCCAAACCCCAATAGTCGGGCTCCTCGATATTCCTGATAGCACCTCTCAAAGTATTTATTGGTATTTCGGTTGGCTCCCGGAGCTCCTCTTTGAGGGCGGGCAGTGCGGCGGGATCTGCAATCCAGCCGAGCGCAAGTGACATTGCCATTTTCGCATGGCGATCTTTTTCTTTTTTGAATGCTTCCAGCAAGGCTTTCGTGGCGTCTCTGCTTCCGATGTGCCCCAGGGCATACGCGGCATTGGCACGGACCGAGCTGCTTTCGTCTTGCAAAAGTTTTTGTATTTCCGGTATCGAGTCCACCGAGCGTAGTTGGCCGAGCGATCTTGCCGCAGCTTGACGAGCCGCCGGCGACGAATCTAACAGGCATTTAACGAGGGATGGTATCACCTGCTTTTTCCCCGTTTCACCTAATGCATTACAGGCTAATGCTCGATAGTCGTCGTCGGGATAATTGACGGCGATATGTGCCAGGTATTCGACTGCGCCCATAGTGAGAGTTGAACAACGCTTTTGCCAATTCTCACGTATTTGTTTCCAGCGTTCCATATCTTCATCCATAGGAAAATGTATTGGATGTTGTTTTGTATGATCGCCTAAAAGGCTCAGGATTGCTTGCATGTCTGCTTTGGAAACGCCTTTGAAAGGCTGAGCTTTGAACCCGCTTTTATCCGTATCAACCTGAAATTCCTGTCGCCCGGTCGTTAATTCGCCGGCCCATGGGTACTTATCTGCGGGTCGGTAATGGTACGGCCCGAATTTAAGAGTATAGCAGACTCTATATTTACCGGTTTCGGCAAATACGATTGTCTTGTCGATTTTGCCCTCCCAGCCGAGCGGTTTTATCTGGAATGTTCCTCGAGCAATCGTGATTATTTCGCCGGGCTTCAAATCGGTATATATGATTCGACCCCCAAGAGTCAGGATAGCGGGCATCACCGGCAAAGATTTCATATTTGTATCGTAAACATCGGGTGCCCATTCTCTCAGGGGATTTTCGGTGTACTCGAGGGATATGGTATCTTCGCTGACGTTACGTATTGATAATGCGAAATCGACCGACTCTCCCGGCCGATAAAGCTGTTTTGGATTTTCGAGAGTAATCCCCGCCTCAAGACCCGACTCGGGATTTCCCCAAATAATTTCACTGCTGTCTTTTTTGGATATGCCCGCCTGCCCTGTGATACAAACTATAAGAATTATAAGTAATATATATTTTCGCAATTTCATTTTTTTATCCTTTCAATTTATAGTAATGTCGGGCGTTTTTCCCGCCCGACTGAACTTTCAGACAATTCTCAACCGCCTGCCTTACTCCCCGCTCAATCGTTCCCAATTTGTCACTCCTATATATAATACCTGTAGGATAGTGTGATACTCTTTATAATTATACGATTAAAAATAGTAAGTACCCCAAATGTACAGTACAACCTTTGGATACCTTAAATTCGCGCGCGTTTTGAGCTATTTTGTAATAGTAGTGGATATTTTTTAAAAACCTCCAAGATATACTCAACTTTGTCACTAGTGATGCTTACAAACATATTTAAATCTTTAAACTTCAAGAAACTATCTATTGTATACGGATTAAAATTTTGTAGGAATAGAGCAAGAAGAGTGCGTTCTGAACTTGAATAATTATTAGACCATTTTTTTGCAGTTTTACTATTAAAGCCGACTATTTCATTATCTTTTATCATCCAATAATCTTCAAAACTCAAAATAGGTGAATCAAATAAGTAATTCCAAATATCTTTAATTACTTTGGCTTTAGTGAATTTTGAATATTTTTCAGATAGCTTTAACTCAATAACTGAGATTATTTCCCTTGTCTCGTTTATTGTTTCGATTAGGTATTCTTTGGATATCTCTAATTTTTTACCCTTTTCCTGGGCTTGACTTTTGGTATTTTCAAGATATTTGTTATTGATTATCAAATTATTGTGAAGAAGCAGATTTCTTCTTTCTTTTTTCTCATTTATGCTTTTTGAAGATTCGATATTGACATCATCAATGGACAACAATTCACAAAATTTCAACAAAAAGCTGCTTGTTGTACCATAGGATATGTTCATAATGTACTCTTCGACACATGATTCTATTATTTTATAAGTTAATGTTCTATTAATTAATTCATCTTTGTTCTTTCTTAAAGTTATATATTGCATTGGCAACTTTGAAGGAAGTTCATTCAAATATCTTGTTAGGCACTCAGATAATGATGACTCAAAGAGAGCAAAAATATATGCAAAAACACCCTTTCGTAAGAATTCCCTATTTAATAAAGATATTTCGCTTTCAATGAGGTTAAGTTCAGCCTTAGTGGCCTGTATAGGTTCAATCAAGTTTTCATAAAATAATAATATTGGCTTTTTCTTGTCCATTGTTCCTCCTTTTATGTACCCTTAGATGGCTTTAACAATTTTTTAAATCTGCCATTAATTCGGGTTCCCTTAGAGAGTATAATATAAGGCACTTGATGATTTCTCTAAGAAAATCTAAAACTACTTCCTTGCTTTTAAGATTTTGAAATTTATTCACAAAATCAGGAATACCTCCATGTGCTATACAGCTTCTATAGCTGTATAACAGACTCCAGAGTGTTTTTTCTTTTATGTTTAAAAAGTAAGAATTATATTCGATTATACGTTCAAATCGTTTCCGTAATAAAACAAGCTTGTTTTTAATTTGATGACTAATTGAATCGAGACTCTCATTAAGTCTTGGAGCATGTGTAATAAGCGTTTCAATAATTGAAAAATAACCGATTGTTAAAAGTTCCGTTTTTTTGGGTATTCTTTTGAGAGAGTCGAAATTTTTTATAGAATGTTCTATGTATTGATATTTTGGAGGCAGTTTTTTATAAAGATCGTATATTTCTCCAATTTTCATTATTTCGTCTTGTTCTATGTTGACAGCATTTGAATTAATCGCTTCGTGTGAAGAATAATACTCTCGTAAATGCGTTGGCATAAATATGAAACCCGCAGGATTACCTTGTTGTTTTTTTTCAAGATAAAAAATTTGGAAAGCAAATTGCAAATCATTTTTGATTAGATTTGCAGCAGACTGTAGATCATAGATTTTCGAATTATTTCCTTCAAAAGCAATTACCCAATATTTCCATTTTTCAGGCGGTAACTTTTCTCTTTCGTATTGACAGGAATTTCCTCGTTTGATTTCTTTTACTATCGAATCATATTGAATTCCACTTGGGACTGGAATGCCTAGCATTTTGATATCGCTAATATCGGAGGTTTCTAACATTCTTTTTATTTCTTTTATTTCGTGTGATAAGGCTTTTCTAAAATAGTGATCAGGTATAATCTGAATTGGTGCATCATATTTAACATTAATATGACTTAAAACAAATGCAAAGCCGCTTTTAAACATATAAACTCCTTTTTAAAAAAAGATGTTGTTAATTTTGCTGTTGCCGGTTCGGAGATGTTTTTCCACAGCAAAGAGTATATAAGCAGGTTCTATTTTGGGCAAGAAAAATCCTATGGTTTGTCATTCCGCGATTGCCTGCCCCAATATGTATTTGATTGGGGATGCGGAATCCAATCAGCATGAAATTCTGGATTCCTGTTTTCACAGGAATGACAGAGGGGTTTACTGTCCGCTGAACGCTATACTCAATATGCTCGACGCTGCGCGCTATACCCAATACCCTGAACGCTATCCGCTACACGCTATACGCTATACGCTAAAGATTCACCGGGATGCCTTTGTCGCGGAGGTATTGTTTCATTTGGGTAATTGTGTAATTGCCGAAGTGGGTGATCGAGGCCATCAGCACAGCGTCGGCACCGCCGTCAACAATGGCATCGTAAAGATGGTCGAGATTTCCGGCTCCGCCTGATGCGATGACGGGGATATTGACGGCGTCGGTGACGGCCTTATTCAGCTCGTTGTCGTAGCCGGCCTTCGTGCCGTCGGCGTCCATACTGGTCAGCAGGATTTCGCCGGCGCCGAGTTTTTCGGCCTTAACAGCCCATTGGACCACGTCAATATCGGTCGGTTCCGTGCCGGCCTTGACGCAGACCTGCCAGCGGCCTTTGCGCTCTTTCGAACGGCGGGCGTCAATCGCCAGTACGACGCATTGATTTCCGAATCTCTGTGCCGCTTCGGCGAGAAGCTCGGGATTATCGACGGCGGCGGTATTTACCGAGACTTTTTCGGCGCCGCTGCGCAGCAGCTCGTCCATCTGCTCGACGCTCTGGATTCCGCCGCCGACGGTGAACGGGATAAAGACGTTCGCGGCGACTTTTTCCACAAGCTCGACTATGGTCTTGCGCGAGCGGATTGTCGCGGTTATATCGAGAAAGACCAGCTCGTCCGCGCCGGTGTCACTGTATCGGGCTCCAAGTTCCACGGGGTCGCCTGCGTCGCGGAGGTTCAGAAAGTTCACGCCCTTTACCACGCGGTTATCTTTTACATCGAGACACGGTATGATTCTTCTTGTCAGCATAAAGTCGTATTTCGTATTTGGTATATCGTATTTGGTTAATCTATTCTCTATGAGCATCCAGATACCGGGATCCGGAATTAAAATTTTCACAGATATTGTAAAAGTTCTGAAGCACTTTCAATCCGGATTTGCCGCTCTTTTCCGGGTGAAATTGCGTGCCGTATATGTTGTCTTTTTGCACTGAGGCGACAAGCTCGAAGCCGTAGTCGGTATAGGCGATTTTTGCCATCTCGTCTGAAGGTTCGGCGCAGAACGAGTGGGCGAAGTAAAAATGCTTCTCGCCTCCGAGTCCGGCGAATAAATCCATATCCTCCGGCAGTTCGACTAAGTTCCAACCCATATGCGGAATCACCCGCCCCGGGGGGATTGGTACGACGTCGCCGGTGATTAATCCGAGTCCTTTGTGCCGGCCGTATTCGCTGCTGGTCTCGAAGAGCATCTGGTAGCCCACGCATATACCTAACAGCGGCCTGCCGCTAAGGGCGATTTCCTTAACAAGCTCGGCCAGCGAGCCTAAGGCATTGACGGCAAAGCCGAAGGCTGCTACGCCGGGCAGGACAAGCCCGGAGGCCTGTTCGATAGTCTTCGGGTCGCGGCTGAGCACCGACTCGCAGCCGATATGCCGGAATGCGTTGCAGACACTCTTTACATTTCCTACGTTATAATCAATTACAACTATCATACTTGCAGATTAAACAATTCGTATGGCATTTAGTCAAATGATAATATATTATATACCTCTTAAGCAGAGTTGATTTTGGTACGAACCGGATAGCAGGAAGATTTTCTAAAGTATTCTATCGGCGAAAAATGAAAAAACAGCAGAACAGGCCCCTTAAATTTTTGCCGCAGCGAAAAAGGATTTTACTGGGGATTTTCTGCCTTGTGCTTGCCGGAGCCGCTTTGCTGCCGTCTGTGCATTTTTTCTTTCAGAGAGGATTCGGTAAGTATTATTGCGAGGATGGTATCGGCACAAAAACCGAGCAGTTAGCGGCTCGCCATATTGCGCTCTGGACGGAGCCTGATTTTAGCCGGTCTGAGGTCGCGAAAATGCGCTCGAGTTGTGCCGAGTGGGATTTGATGGCACGGACTTTTTGTGTTCTTGCCCTTACAAATATGAGTCTTCGCGAGCCGGGCCGCAAGGATGAGTATTTGGATGCGGTCGATAAAATCATCGACCAGACTATGGTACTTGAGAAGGAAAAGGGCATTTACTATTTCCTGATGGATTATGCGAAGAACAAGTCTTTTATCAACGAACCTGCCAGAAGCCTTTTTATCGACGGCGAAATTGCCCTGATGCTCGCTGCCAGGCAGATGGTTGAAGTCCGGCAGGATTACAGGCCGCTTTTAGCAGAGCGTGTGGATATAATTATCGATTACATGCGAAAGGGCGAGGTCCTTTCGGCGGAAAGTTACCCCGATGAATGCTGGACGTTTTGCAATTCCGTGGCGCTGGCGGCGATTACGATATCCGATATTCTCGATGGGCGGGACCATTCTGATTTTTGCCAGCGGTGGGTTGAGATGGCAAAGAAAAGGCTGATTGATTCCCGGACCGGCATTTTGTTTTCAAGTTATTCGCTTGACGGGCGCCCGATAGACGGGCCTGAAGGCTCGACAATATGGATGGCATGTCACTGCCTTCAGATTGTCGATGTGGATTTTGCACAGGATCAGTACAACCGTGCGAAGCGGGAGCTTGCCGGCGACATTCTTGGTTTCGGTTTTGCGAGGGAGTGGCCCCCATCGTGGCGGGGGCCGCTTGATATCGATTCCGGCCCGGTAATTCCCGTAATACAGGCGAGTCCGAGCTCCAGCGGTCTGGCATTTGTTGCCGCAAGCAGTTTCGGCGATGAGACTTTTTTGAAAGAATTATTCGCAAGCCTGCGTCTCGGAGCGTTTGAGAAAAAGCAAAACGGCAAAATCGGCTTTTATGCCTGTAATCAAATCGGCGAGGCGGTTTTATTGTATTCGATGGCTCTCGGGCCGATGTGGCAGAAAGTAAAAGATGCTCAATCCGCCGCAAAAAAGGAGGTCGGGGAATGAGGCATATCGGCAAAAAGTTTTTTTCGAGGCTTTCAGGCACTCCGTTTTTTTCCCCTGCGGGATTTTTCTCTTATGCCGTCATTATTACAGTCACATATTTTATACTGGAAGCGATTGGGCTGAGAAGCTATACGGCGGTCCTGTTCGGCATGGATTCGATTGCCGCCGCGGACGGCTGGTTGGCCGTGTGTTTGGCGGGCTTGTTTTTGTTGTTTTATTTCGCATTTATTTTCCTTGCTCCGGTTTTCTTTTTAGGCTCGATTTTGTTCCTGTTTATTTTGAAATTTCTCAAAGTCGGTTCTTTAAGTAAACAATTTTAAAATAAGGTTTAATTTTGCCGCCATATCGTGTATGATTTGAAAGCCCACGGTGTTGATTTAATGATGTTATTTTCGGATTTATTAGAGAGATACTGCGATGTGTGGAATAGTAGCGTATTTGGGAAAAAAAGCCGCGCAGCCGATACTGATAGAGGGCTTGAAGCGGCTGGAATATCGCGGATATGATTCTGCCGGTCTTGCGATTCTGGGCACAAACGGCATAAAGGTCACAAAAACCAGCGGCAGAATCAGTGCTCTGGAGGAGATTCTGAGTGAGCCGGAAGCCGCCGAGACGTTCGGCATCGGCCATACCCGCTGGGCGACTCACGGCCAGCCGAATACAGTCAATGCACATCCGCATCTCGATTACTCCGGCAAATTCGCCGTTGTGCATAACGGCATTATCGAAAACTACGACACTCTCAAAAAATGGCTTCAAACCGAGGGTGTCGAATTTATTACCGATACCGACACCGAGGTAATAGCCAATCTGATCGGCTATTTCTACGACAG
>JAFGBG010000135.1 GCA_016933295.1 Sedimentisphaerales bacterium
GCGGCCGCATGGCACGACTGGCAGGGCGGAAAGGTTGCCCGATTCGGCGACAATATGCGGGAAGTCGCCGTTACCGAGGGTGACAAAGTCGAAGCGCAGATGAAATTGGGTTTTTCCGTGTCGGGATACGGTGTGGGCGACCTTGTCGCGAAAGTCAAAGAAGTTACCGACGCCGAAGCCGATGCCCAGGTAAAAAAATATAAAGAACAATATGAAATTATAAAGTCGGAACCAAAAGCTATTCTTGAGGCGGCAAGAATAGAGCTTGGTATGCGTGCATTCCTCGAAGAAGGCGGATTCGGCGCTTTTACCACGACGTTTGAAGACCTTCACGGTCTGGTGCAGTTGCCCGGCCTGGCGGTACAGCGTCTTATGGCCGACGGATACGGATTCGGCGCCGAAGGTGACTGGAAAACCTCCGCTCTGGTGCGTGCGATGAAGGTGATGGCTTCCGGCCTTAAGGGCGGAACTTCGTTTATGGAGGATTATACATATCATCTGAATCCCGCCAGAAGTATGGTTCTCGGCGCGCACATGCTGGAAGTGTGCCCCTCGATTGCCAAAGGCAAGGTCAAGCTGGAGGTTCACCCGCTCGGTATCGGCGGTAAGGCCGATCCCGGACGTCTCGTGTTCAATACCGCTACGGGTTATGGTGTCAACGCGTCGATTCTCGATATGGGTAATCGATTCCGTCTTTTAGTCAATCCGTGCGACGTGGTCGAGCCGGAAGCGGATTTGCCGAAGCTTCCTGTCGCTCGTGTTGTCTGGATTCCGAAGCCCAATCTCGAAATTGCGGCTGGCGCCTGGATACACGCCGGCGGTGCGCATCACACCGGTTTCAGCATGGCAATAACCGAAGAATATCTCGAAGATTTTGCCGCAATGGCGGGTATCGAATATCTACTCATCGACGATAAAACTACGATCCGCGAATTTAAGAACGAAATTCGCTGGAACGATGTGTATTATCTGCTCGCGAAATAGTATTCGACCTTTTGTGTTAAAATACTCGAATTCGTAATGGGAAGTGTTCATTTAAATGAACACTTTCCTATTGCGGGAAGTGTCTATATTTATCTTCGGATTTTTAGCAAAGGTTGTTGACTGCATACAATATTTTTGAGAATACAGATGCTGTCAAACCGGAGGTTTTTTGGAATTTCTGCCGTTTCTTTATGATATGTTTATCTCTTAACGGCGGCTGATTTCAAAAATAACCGTCCCGCCTCCGGTATGTTCGACCGGGTCGGGGCACTGGACGTAGGCTTTGTCCTTGTCTGTTTTACCTTCAAGACCCAGCACGCATGGCGGTGAAACAATAAGAGCGTTATAAAACGGCATTATCGACGAAAGGGCATGCATACAGACCGGGCCGTCGGAAACAAGCTGATACCCAGCCTTTAATGTGAAACTGTCGCCTACTTTGAAGGTAGGGCAGGAACCTTTGACTTCTTTTACTTTTACAATTATATCCATATTTGTTCTATCCTTTATCTAATTTTCTGCTCAGTGGAATGATAAGCAAATAGATTAAATAAGGCAAGCAATATTGTTCCGATTGCAAAATATGATTATAATATGAGGTTAGTAAGCTATTTTTCCGCTGTTTTTGGGGATTGAGAATTATCCACTTCTTCTGTTTTCTGCTCATCGGCTTTTTTGAGTTTTTCCAGAAGTTTTATAAGCAGCGTCGCAGCCTCATTATTTTTATCGTCCGAAGCGGCAATTTCCAAATGCCCGGCGGCCTCATCTAATTTGCCGGTGCCGAGCATCTGATAGCCCAGCAAAAGCTCCATCTCCGCGCTGTGATTAATCAAAATAATCGTTCTTTTGAGCGTATCTATTTGCTGTTGCAGAATGCTTTCATCGGGATACAGGCCGCGTGGATAAAAAACACCCTCTTTGTCCGGCGGTGATTTTTTCAATGCTTCGCGCAAATTCTGTGCGGCTAATTCATATTGTCCGTCCGCGAAAAGGGCCTGTACATAAGCAAACGGCAGAACAATATCATCAGGTGAGAATTCCATTGCCTCGTTAAATCTTGTTGCGGCGGTGTTGTAATCTTCGTTTTCAAATGCATTGACGGCCTGGCTGAAAAGACGATCCGTCTGGTTTTCCTGGGCGGGTTCGGCCACGGTTTCTTCTTCGAGCTGCGTTCCGGTGTTATTTACTATATCCTGTGGCGGCTCATTTGTGTTGTAGTAATAGTAATTATATGTATTTGCCGTGGAAACATATCCGGGGGGATAATATCCATACCACCTATAAGGGTGACATCCGTACCAGTAGTATCGCCTGTAAGAATAACCGGGCCAGTAACCGCCGAGGCTTACAAAGATGAATTTGCGGTGATAATAGGGCCAGAAATATCCTATCGAATAGGAAGGGCCCCATGTGTAAAAAATAGGGCGATAACAATCCGGCCATATCACTCGGGTAAAAATCCTGCGGTAAGGATAGTAATCGCGGCGATAATTGTAAATGCTTCTGCCGGATATAGGGCGGTCATAAGTGCTGTATTTTCTGATAGTGCGATCCGGGCGTGAAGTTATGAACGATTCCGATGATAAGCTGTTTGCTTTTCTCGTAACTCTGTTGTTCGGGATTGAACGTCGATTATCGAAGCTGTTAATGCCCGAGCGGGGGACAAGACCATTGGAAATAATCCGGCGGCTGTTTGTCGTATTCGGCGAATTTATGCCGGCGGAGCTGCTTTGTCTCGGAACTCGATATCTGTTAACAGGGGAATTGTTCGTTCTATTTGAAATTTGCGGAGTGTTTCTGGTTTGTCCGAATGTCTGCCGAGAGGGAATGCTCTGGCGGGACGGTCGTGATATTACCTGTGATTGAGCTCTACTGTTATTTGAGGAAGAATTCGGCGCCGGGCCCGATATCGAACGTTTGCGATTCGCTCTTCCTGAAAATGCGGAATCGGTAAGTAATATCGATATAAGCACCACCAGTAACATCAACATCCGTTTTCGATGTGAATCTTTTGTGAACATGATTGACCCCATATAAATTTTTACCATGCGGAAAAAAACGCCGGTATAAGTATCGTATTTCATTTTAATGGATCAATGATGTTCTGTCAAGTCGGACAATATAAACAATATTCGTGCCTTTACGGATTAAATCGAATCTTGACTAACTCGCTTTTATATATGAAAATAGAATCAATATGAAACGTTTGTTGTTGATTTTACCCGTATTTATGCTTGCCGGCTGCAGCACAGGTTCCGTGGAAGGCTTGAGTTTCACTCTCGGCTCCTACGAGCGCGGACTATGGTTCGACCATGATACAAAAGATTTTCAATCTTCCGGTTTCGGCATGAAACTGGATGTCGTGGCCGGACAGATTATACGTCCTGTCCCGAAATTCTGGGAGGAAAACAGCAATCCGTGGAAAGGAGACGAGCCGTGGTTTGTTATCAGAAGTCCAATGATTGGGCCGTTTCTTTCTTTGGCCGTCGGCGATCTTGGGATGTATATCGGTTTCAAGACATTCGAGGTAAGAGACGAGCATCGTTCCTTAGACAGGTACGGCAGATGGATGCGTGAGAGGGAATTTCCCGATCCTAACGCCGTCAACGTATATTTGCAACCAAGTGCCACAATGAGAAGAACGCGATGGAAGTAATTTTTAGAAGCATTTCAATATTATTCATTATTATCTCTATATTTTCCGGCACACAGTCAGACGCTGAAGATTGGCCTCACTGGAGGGGGCCTTTTTTAAATGGCTCTTGTAATGAGAAAAATCTACCGGTCAAGTGGAGTCTGTCCGAAAATACCGCCTGGGTGGCTGAACTGCCCGGCCCCGGCTCGGCAACTCCTATAATCATCGACGGTAAAGTCTTTATCAGTTCGATGGACAAAAACAGCAACGCTCTTTTCGGATTTTGCTTCGACGCCGGCAGTGGAAAGGAATTGTGGCGGAAGAAGCTGGGAGAATCGAATCGAAATGTCCCCAGGAATAATTTAGCCACACCTTCAGCCGTAGCAGGCGGCGGGCATGTGTATTTTATATTCGGTTCCGGCGATTTTGCCGGACTGGATTATGAGGGAAACCTTCTCTTCTCTCGCAATCTCGAAGAGGAATACGGCAACATTTCGCAGAAGTTCGGTTATAGTTCAAGTCCTCTATTGCATGAAAACCGGCTTTATATCCTTGTTCAGCGGCGTCATACCGCCTATCGTGCTCCCAGAGACACCGGTCTTGATTCGTTTATCCTGGCGCTGAACGCCGGCACGGGGGAAAATATATGGAAGCAGCCGCGCGAGACTAAAGCGAAAGACGAGACGCTCGATTCCTACAGCTCTCCTATACTCTATCAAAATTCCGAACGTTCCGAACTGCTTGTCGTCGGAGCTTCCTGCGTGACATCAAACGACTTGAACACCGGCGCTGAGCTTTGGCGCTATGAATACCCGGAACAAAGAGAAGGAATGGACAGGAACATCAGCTCGCCTGTAACCGGCGAGGGCCTTATTTTTGCCGTACCGCCGAGAGGCGACCTCGGACTTTTAGCGATCAAATCGGACGGTCGGGGCGTTCTGAGTAAGGACAATATCGCCTGGATGTTTAACGGCCCGTCGCCGGATTGCAGTACTCCTCTTTATTATAAAGGCAATATTTATATTCTTGCCGATAGAACCGACGGGATACTGACCTGCCTTGATGCAAAGACGGGCCGGCAAAAATGGCAGGGCAAGCTTGGTGGAAGCAGCCCGTGGTGGGCGTCGGTTACGGCAGGAGATGATAAGCTCTATTGCATCAGCGAAGCAGCCGAGGTTGTTGTTCTTGCCGCGAATGACGAGGAATTCAAAATTCTTTCACGGATCGAAATGGAAGACAAACCCGTTCAGGCTTCGATTGCTATCGCCGACGGCTGCCTTTTCATACATACGGCGAACAAACTATACTGCATCGGGAATCAATAAATTTCAAAGGCAAATGTGGAAAATACCGTTTGGAAAAAAACCAATATAAACAGCTAATCCTGTTTCTTTGATTCGTCCGATTCTGCATAATAATATATAGGCTGATTGGCCTTTTCGCTGACCGTAAAAAAACCGTGACCTTTTGCATCGAAACAAATCGCCTCGCCCTGAGGTTCCATGATCAGCTTTATATCAAGAGCCTGTTTATTAAACGCCTGCCGGAGCGGCTGGTCTTTTTGTCGCTGCCACAGCGATGCATGAGTTAAGCTTCTGACAATAATATACCGGCCGTCCGGCGAAATGTCACCTCCAACCGCCAGTGCCCAGGGCAGAACGGCCACTGGGGTCAATTGCGTTTGTTTTTGAGTTGATTGAGGATACGGGGCATAATAGACACGGCAAAATATCTTGCGTTTAGATATGATATAAATGTCGCCGTTTAGAGGATCAACCATGAGCGTCTCGGCGTCTTTCGGCCCGTCCGGATATACAAGCTCTATAGTTTCGGCCGGTTTTGTTCGTATTTCCATTTGTATTTCATTCGGATCTACTTTCGGCTCCGGCACACGATAGATTATAACGGATGAATACCTGGCCTTATTATCGCCGATATCCCCGATATATAGATAATCGAGTTTTTTATCAGGGCCGGGGCCGACGGCAATGTCCTCCCAATCCCGACAGTTTGCTCCGTCGATTCGGCAGATTCTTAAAAGCTTTCCTTCGGCGTTCAGCGCATATATGTTGGCGGAATTGCCAGAATCATTATGCACCCATAAAATTCCGGGATTTTTCCGGCTAGCCGCCATGCCGGATGCCTCTTTAATCAAGTTTGTTTGTACTTTTCCGACCTGTCTGCCGGGAAGAAACATTTTAGCGGGTACTCCGGAATCCGCCGGATATGATACGGTCACCGATAGATGAATTACAATGCAGATAAATATTGTCCAGCTTAGCATAAATATACCTTTGATTTAAGGTAGAACAAAAATTGCTCAATAATATCTTCCAATTATGCATATTATAATTTTCTTTTATAAAACACCAGAAAAACAATTAATTCGATTAGGGATTTGAGAGATAGATGAGAAGGAATTTTTTCGTTATTCGTCCTATATTTTTGTGATAATCAGGATTAAAAAAAGGTTCCCGAAAAAAGCCTGAAAATCAGCAGTATTTGTTCGGTTTTTGTTTGGGTAATTTCCGCCGCTTTGCCGATAGTAACAATTGCTGCTAAAATATTGCTGACTTTTTTGCCATAAGGAAGTTTTGAAATGAAAATTATGCCGGAGAAAAAAAACGAAGCCGTCCGAAATGGTTTTAACACAGAGCCGCTGTGCAAATTTGGTCCCGGAGGTGATTTTATCACTGTCTGGCAGCCGAAACCCCCGAATTCGGCCGAACGGAAAAACCGTATAGAGAAGCTTTTTGCTTCTACAATCGAGATTGCGGCGGTTCTTCTGGGATATAAACGTACTAATTCATATATCCCCCTGATAGAAGCTTGCAGTTGTGGCGAGAATGTTTTCCAACATAAGGAGGAAATGAAAAATGCCCTTAAGTTCAACAGAATCCACCGTTCGGCTCACGCCGCGTCAGCTCGAGCTGCTCAGGATGATAGCCGAATACCAGCAGAGCCGATGCTATTCCCCAACGTTGGCGGAGATGGCGGCAGCGTTAAATATCAGCCGAAGCACCGTGTTCGAGCATATCGCAGAGCTTCGAAAAAAAGGACTTCTATCCGGTTCGCCCAACAAGGCTCGCTCTTTGAAGGCCGATTCAAAAGCGTTCGAATTGCTTGATTTTTGTTCGGAGACAGAAATAAATCCCTGCTCGGGCCGGTCTGATGAAATACCGCTGGCCGGTCAGGTCGCGGCAGGTTTGCCGGTGGAGGCGGTTGAAAACACAGATTCTCTTTCTTTGAATTCCTGTTTTGGCTCCGGCGAAGATATTTTCGCCCTTGAAGTCAACGGCCAGAGTATGATCGGCGAGGATATTCAGCCCGGCGATTACGTTATTTGCCGTAGAGGGGGCGTTGCTCACGACGGTCAGTTGGTGATTGCCGTTGTCGATGAAGAAAATGCCACGCTCAAAAGGTTCTACAAAGAAAAAAGCCGGGTTCGACTCGAACCGGCCAACGATGATTTTCAGCCGATTTATTCGGATAACTGCCGGATTGAGGCAGTTGTCATAGGTTTGGTCAGGAAATTTTAGCCTGAATATTACATCAATCTAAATCAGAAGAAAGACCAGTTGAACTCAAAAACATTTATTAAATTTGCTGTGGCAATAATTGTCTTTGTTTTAATTTGTGCTTTCGCAGTTTATCTTGCGCCGAGAGGGGAGCAAAACAATCTCGGATTGGTATGGTATAGTATCATTCCCCCTTTGCTGGCGATAACGCTGGCTTTTTTGACACGTCATGTTTTGTTGAGTCTGGGAATTGCCGTTATAGCGGGTGGTTTGCTTAGCAAAGTTCCTCTAAGTCCGTTGAGTGCGACTGCATGGGTGGAAGGATTAGCGTCGATTCGCGGTTGTTTTGCAGGCACTGTTACAGATACGTCTAATCTTCTGATTCTTTCTTTTATTCCTCCGATATTCATTATGATAGAAGTCATTCTTGTCTCGGGAGGTTTCAACGGGATAATTAACTGGCTTCTGAAATGGATAAAGGGCGCCAAATCGGCACAGGCGGCGACCGCAATAATGGGAATACTGTGTTTTATCGATGACTATACCAATGCCATTATTGTCGGCTCGATGATGCAGCCGATTACCGACCGGCATAAGGTTAGTCGTGAAAAACTTGCGTTTATCGTTGATGCTACGAGCGCGCCTATCGCTGGGCTGGCGGTTATCAGCACATGGATTACCTATGAAGTCGGTCTTCTTGCCGACATCGGGAAAAGGCCGGGTATAGATAAGAGCGGCTATGCGATGTTCTTCGATGCTCTGAGTTTTCGGTTTTACTGTTTGTTGATGATAGTTTTTGTTTTTATGAACATTCTTGCCGGGCGGGATTTCGGACCGATGAAAGCCGCACAAAAGCGGATTCGACGTTCGATATCGGGTAATGGAAGCTCTCCGAATCTCGATCGACAAAAATTGAAAATAAAGGACGGACGAGCAATAAATGCTCTGATACCCCTGGTAGGGCTTGTGCTCTTTCACCTTTCCGGATTATGGTTCGACGGAACATCCAGGCTCAAGGCGGATATGCTCAATTGGCAGGCCCAGAGTGTAAACGCATCGATTGAGAGTATGCCTGCGAAGCCCGTGGATATCGAAGCTATTTCCCCGCTTAGCTGGGTGTACTGGCGCGAGGTTATCAGCAATGCTAAAAACAGTCACTTAATGCTCGTCTGTGCGGCGATATTTGGTTTGACTCTTGCATTGCTTTGCGGACGATTTTTTTCGGGATTGCAATTCTCTTCGGTTTACGTATCTTTCAAACGCGGCATTAAGAGGGCCGCATTGCCGATAGCTATCCTGATTCTCGCCTGGTCGCTGAAGAGTACATGTGACAGTTTGAAGACGGATAAATTTCTCACAGCTATTTTAGCCGGCAAGGTCTCGTCTTACTTGTTCCCGCCGGCGCTGTTTCTCGTTGCATCTATTGTTTCGTTTGCCACAGGAACCAGCTATGGAACAATGGGAATTTTGATCCCGACGGCTATTCCGGTTGCTTTAGAATTGGATGGTGGTACTTATGGCCTGACTACGATGATATCCGTAGGAGCTGTTCTGGATGGTGCGATTTTCGGCGATCATTGCTCACCTATTTCCGACACTACTATTATGAGCTCCGTGGCAAGCTCCTGCGACCTCATGGAACATGTTCGTACACAATTGCCCTATAGCCTGTTTGTGGCCGGATTGGCATTGCTGTTCGCATACCTGCCGAGCGCCCTCGGTCTCGGACCGGGTTGGAGCTTTGTTCTGGCCGTATCGCTGATGGGATGCTTCTTTATCGTTCTCTTTAAGTTCGGTAAAGCGCATAATACATGCTGATTTTACAATTCCGGATTGCCACATTAAAAACATACCGTAAGATTCCAGAATCCGAGTTAAAATCAGATAAGGTTTATTAGAAATTTTGCCAAGGATATGGTATTGTATTCACCATGAATACAACGGTGATAAATGTAAAAAATATCAGTAAAAGCTTCGGCAAAATCCGGGCCTTACGGGATTTAAGTTTTTCCGTCGAGGCCGGAAGCTGCTTTGGTTTTTTAGGGCCGAACGGCGCCGGCAAAACGACGGCGATGAAAATAATCTACGGCAAATGCACTCGTGATAAGAATTCCACCGACCACATGGATATATTCGGTTACGACCCGGCAAAAAACGAGCTGGCCATCAAATACCTTTCCGGCGTCGTTCAGCAGGAAGATAATCTGGATGATGAGCTGAATGTAGCCCAGAATCTTATGATTTATTCCAAGTTCTATAATATGCCGGTAAAAGACGCCGGGGAACGTATTGAATTTCTGCTCGATTTCTTCGAGCTCTCGGATAAAGCAAAGTCCAAGATAAGGGAGCTGTCCGGCGGAATGAAAAGAAGGCTGGTGATAGCAAGAGCTCTTTTGAATTCCCCTAAACTGCTGATACTCGACGAGCCGACTACCGGTCTGGACCCGCAGGTGCGTCATCTTATCTGGGATAAAATCCGTCAGCTTCAAAAGCAGCATACGACGGTCCTTCTGACAACCCATTACATGGAAGAAGCCTTCCAGCTCTGCGACCGGCTGCTGATTATGCACAAAGGCAGAAAAATAATGGAGGGCAAGCCCGCCGATTTGCTGGTTCAAAATATAGAACAGTATGTCCTCGAAATTCTCGATACCGATTTAATTCGAGCGGAATGCCGTGACATATCTCAGGGCAACATCAGGATAGAAAATGCGCCCGGTGTCATGCGTTACTATTGCAACGATGTCAATGCATTAAAAGATTTTGCCGCTTGCTGCATGGAATCCGGCAACTATATGATAAGACAGACCAACCTCGAGGACGTGTTTTTACACGCAACTGGGAGACAGCTTGATGACAAACAGTGAGTCCATCTTGTATCCGCCGCTTCATATAAGGCTCTACAGCGTCTGGTATCGGCATATGCGCGTTTATACTAAGAACCTGCTGAGTAACGGATTTCCGCCGTTTATCGAGCCTTTGATTTTTCTGGCCGGCGTCGGGCTGGGGCTTGGCAAATATATTACCGAACCGATGGGGGGCGTCAGGTATATCGAGTTTCTCGGTACGGGATTGCTTGTAACTACGGCGATGTTTACCTCCGCATTCGAATGCAGCTTCGGGACATTTATCCGCCTGGAATTCGAAAAAGTATATGATGGCATGTTGGCCGCCCCCATGACGGTCAACAACCTGATTGTCGGCGAAATGCTTTGGGCCGGTACGAAAGGATTTTTTTTCTCATTCGCGGTCTTGTGTATTCTGTCGGCCTTCAAAATAGTAATTCTGCCTTACGGCCTGCTTGCTCCGTTCGTCGGATTTCTGACCGGTGTTATGTTCGCGTCCCTTTCATTGCTGGTGACCTCTTTCGTCAAGACAATTAATCACTTTAATTTTTATTTCACCGGCTTTATCTCGCCGATGTTTTTCTTCTCAGGCGTTGTCTTTCCGGTTGAAAATCTGCCGGACTTCATCAGACCGGTAACTGAATTAGTTCCTCTTACTCACTCGGTCAGACTGGTCCGGGCCGTCTGTACGAATATGTACGAGCCGATCCTCATGTATGATTTGATTTATATACTGGGATTTATTTTTGTCATAGGATTTATAGCGGTGCGCCGATTGGAAAAAAGACTGGTTAATTGAACAGTTTATATCAAATTATATATAGGAAAACGAAAAATGCCTAAAACAAAAATCGTTGCTACATTAGGTCCTGCCAGCGGTAATTATACAGTTCTGCGAAAAATGTTCGAGGCGGGGCTGGATGTCGTCCGGCTGAATTTCTCTCACGGAAGTTACCAGCAGCATCTTGAGAGGATGGAAATTGTCCGCCGATTAAACAAGAAATACAGGCGACACATCAGAATTATGCAGGATTTGGAGGGATTTCGCATAAGAATCGGTCGCTTCAAAGGCCCCAAAACAAAAAAACTGAAAAACCGAAATATGGTCTGGCTGACCAACGATGAGCAAACACAGGGGCCGAAAATAATACCGTTCGATTATAAGGGCGAGCTGAGCATGATAAAACCGGGGCAGTTGATATATATAGATGACGGCAACCTGATTCTTCGCGTCAAAGAAAGCGGTCAAAAGAGCATCAAGGCAATAGTAATCGAAGGTGGAATTCTAAAGGAAAGAAAAGGTATCAATATTCCCGCTGCGGATCTTGGATTTGCCGCCATGACGGACAAAGATAAAAAAGACATCAGCTTCGGCATTGAGCATGGAGTCGATTTTATCAGTTTATCTTTCGTACGTAATGCCGATGATATCCGGCAGGCGGCGGAATTGATTAAGCCGGGCCTGCCTGGCTGCAAAATCGTGGCAAAAATCGAAAACAAACCGGCAATAAATAATATCGATTCGATAATCGAAGCAGCCGACGGAATTATGATAGCTCGCGGCGATATGGGAGTTTCTCTGCCGATACAGGAAGTTCCTATCATCCAGAAACGCATAATCAAAAAATGTAACGCCGCCTGTAAGTTTGTTATCACGGCCACACAGATGCTCGAGCACATGACTGAACACAGCCGACCTACCCGCGCCGAAGTTACGGATGTTGCCAATGCCATTATTGACGGCACCGACTATGTGATGCTCTCGGCGGAAACCGCCGTAGGGCGTTACCCTTCCGAATCCGTGCGTATGATGAATGAAATAATCAAGTTTACGGAAAAATCTTTGCCGCAACTATAAAGATTTGCTCGAAAAAATACCGGCAAAAACCGCCTTTTACAGAACAAAAACGCTGATATCTGAAAATTATTTAAATTTTTTGAGAATTCTATTTGACGTTTTTATTTGTACTGTTGTAGTATATGTAATACAGATAATACTCTGAAAGGTATTAAATCATGTATTTACATTTGGATTATCAAAGCGGTGAGGCGATTTACCGGCAGATTGTCGAGCAGATAAAGTATAAAATCGCATCGGGCGAATTGAAACCGACCGAGCAACTGCCGAGTATCCGCGAATTAGCCAAAATGCTGAAAATTAATCCGAGGACGGTCGTCAAGGCCTACGAAGAGCTACAAAGCGGCGGTTTGGTGGTTCGCAGGCAGGGGCAGGGGGTATTTATACGAGACGGGCAAGCTGCCGTACCCGTCCAGACACGGAACAAATTACTCCAGGAAATGGCCCGGCGAATGTTGGCCGAGGCCTCGCGTCTGGGGGCCAGCGAAGAACAGGTCAAAGATGTTTTCGATAATGTTATGAAGCAGATGAGGTCGGGCAAATGAGCGAATTTGTGATAAATACCAAGAATTTGACCCGTGATTACGGCGAAAATCGGGCGTTGGATAATGTTAACCTTGAAATTGAAAAGGGTCGGGTTGTGGCGCTTTTGGGGCCTAACGGAGCCGGCAAAACCACGTTCCTTCGTCTTTTGATGGGGCTTATTGAGCCAACCGAAGGCGAATCCTTTATACTCCGGAGTCCCAGCCGAAATATGGCCGAGTCTGTAGTATCGAAAATCGGATATATGGGAGATACGGATGAGCCTCCACGATGGTCCACAATTCGAGACCTGATGAAGTTACAGGCGGCCGTGTCGGGTGATTTTGATCGGGATTTTTTCATGCGTTCGGTCGAAAAACGAGAGCTGAGTGTAAAGAGGTCGTACGGCTCTCTGAGCAAAGGACAGAAAAAATGGATTCGTGCCGGATTGGTTCTTGCCGGAAAACCTGCTGTCCTTTTGCTTGACGAGCCTGCCGAAGGTCTGGATCCTTCCGCGAGACAGGACCTCTATGACGAGTTAAGGGATTATGTCACCGATAAAGAAGCAACGGCGATAGTTGCCACGCATATCATCAGCGACATCGAGCGAATCGCCGACGATGCGGCGGTAATCGATCACGGCCGCCTCATAACCTATGCCGAGCTGGAGGATTTGCGGGAGCAGGTCAGAGAAATCCAGATGAGTGAGATGGAAAAGGTAATCGATTTTCCCAATGAAATCGAGATATTGGGCGGCAAAAGTTCGGGCGGCACAAAACTGCTCTGGGTCAGATGCCGGGAACAAGAGCGGCAAAAACTGGAAAAATTATTAGGCCAGAAAGCCACAATACGGACGGTCAGTCTTGAGACGTTTTATCTGGCATTAACTGAGCACAACTCGAATAAACGGGATGCCGAATTAAAGGAGATAAAGAAATGAAAATCAGAATATCCCTTTTGAAAATATTATTCAGGCAAACTCTGCCGGCGACTTTAATCGCTCTGCCTGTCGGCTGTTTTTATGTTTTGCTCACGAAGCAGGTATTAAGCTGGCGGAACCCCTGGATGGCGTTATTCGTACTGGTTCATAGTATCGCGATAGCGGTAATGTCCGGCCGATATCGCAGCAAGACCTTTGCATTTTTATATACGAGAGGTTTTACCAGAGACGAGCTGTGGTGTAATAAGATGCTCAATACAACCTTCTCGGTTCTGACGGTTTGGCTGCCGGTTGCTTTGATTATATGGCTTCCGATTCGCAGCGCCGTTCAGGACAAGCTGTTTGTCAGTCCTTATTTTCCTATAATGATGATGCGCGAAGCATCTGTCCCTTGGGTATGGCTGGGCGGTTATGCGATTTTGCTGCCGTTGTTTCATTATGTCTGGATTCGCCGAGCTCAGCCGCTGCGCGGCGGCAGCGGCGTTATCTTGCTGGCTATAAGTGTGGTTATCGTTATCGGAATACTAATGCTGTTTCGCCGGCATCCTTTATGGTTCAGGTTTCTTATCTATGTGCTATCGACTGTAATGATTGCCGCTTCTCTTATCGCCGGCAGAATTTTACACAGGAATCTTGAGGTACAGTAATGAATATTAATATGTTGCCGGACTTAATTCCATTAGTGCTGTTATTACTTGTTTTTCTCGCGGTGGTATTGATTTGCCGAAGAAGAAAGAATCTGCCGGTTTCCGCGCCGAGAACAAATAGAATCACCCGGATAACCGAGACAATAATTTTATTTTCGGCGGGGCTTGCTGCTTTTATTTATTTCGGATGTTTTAATGACGGGCTGCTCCTGCAGTTGGATAAGCTTCGCCCGGCCTTTGCGGCAACTCATATTGTCCTCGCGGCGATAGTTTTGGTCTTTTTGCTTTTGTCGGTTTTATTATCATGGTTCGGGCGGACGTCTTCGGCCGCAATTTTAATGACTATCGTTTTCTTCTGTTATTGTGTCATTCTTAAGCAGGCGCCGTTTAGCGGCCCCGGTTATTTTATGACTCTCATCGCACCGCAGGATTCGTGGGAGCCGGTTGTAAATTATGAATTCGAGGTGGACGGCGGACTGGAGGGAGCGGAAGTCTGGGTTAACGGCGTATTCTTAGGCAAAACTCCGTTCGAGATGACCGGCAGGGAATTTCATAAAAAAGTTCCTTTCCTGAGCGAGCCGCCCGAAGGCTACTCGGAAAAAATCAAAAATCGCCCCGAAGGGGGGTGGTTTGAGTTTAATATGGTTGTTCTTGAGAAAAAAGAAAGTTCGGCCGGTTCGGGAATTTATTTTTTGCCTGAGTTCAAAGATTATTATGCAAAGGTTAAATTTTCAGATGAATGGGGTAGAGACTGCACTGGCATAAGTGGAGGCCGTGGAGATTTTTATCGATTTAACTATACAGTGTCACTGAGAGGGAATTTCTCACCTACCGAGAAACTTAATAAGACAAGGCAGGAATGTTTCGAGAGTCTGCTGCAAAAAGCGAGACTTGCCGACTATCATCTCGGAACGGATTGGCTTGATACTTTAGATACATACGGCGATAAAGGATGGCGGGATATCCAAAAGGTTGCAACGGATGAGACGGGATTTACCGGTATTTTGAACGAATGGGCGCTATGGAAATACGGAATTGAAAAAAATCCAAATCGAGAGCAGGCAGGCATAATCTTCGGCAAAATATGCGATCAGGCGGATGCGGCAGGCAAATATAGTCGTGATGGGTACGCCGGCAGAATTGTCGAATTGATTTACGACAAGCTCAATCTCGAAGACCTTGTGAACAAATATGAGAGTGTAATTGAAAATAAAACGAGTAAAAATCCTTCCGAGTCGATACAGGTAATTCGCCACGCTATGGAGCTTTGGGACAAAAAACTTGATGCCGAAGACCCGAATACTCCCAATATTATCGAGCAAAAAATCAGCCCGGCGTTGATTGCATGGTTCAGTGATGTGGAAACCGCCGCTGTGTTCGGGGGGCCTGAAGTCGAAAAATATCTGCTGCGCGGTTTTCAAAGAAACGATAGAGTTTCGGGAATGGAATTGGGGTCAGATAACTACGTTTACACAATGGGAATGCACCTGAATAAATGGCTGTATCACCTGTCGTTTATGGACGACCCAGCCGCCAGGCAGTTCCGGCAAACTCATGAAAGTCAGGTTGCGGAGCTGACGGAACTGATTATGAGCAGCAATTTCAACAGCAGGAAGGAGCCGCCGGAGTATCTGTTTTACGACCTCGATCTCGGCGAAAATAGCATGGCGCACAAGTACTGGCCGAGTTACTCCGTTCATGTCGAATCTTCATTTCCCGACTGGTGGTGGGAAAAACTTAAAAAAAGGTGGCAATATCTGAACAGATTAGGCCCGCTCGCTACGGAGGATATGTACATACACTCCTGGAATATATCGAAAGACCTGCAGAAGTCACTGATGGGTGGATACCTGCTCCAGGCACTCGAAGTACTGCCCGGAGATAAAAATATCCCGGTTACAAAAAAAATTATCGAGGAACTTCAGAATATCGCCGACCGGAAGCGCGAAAATCTCGGGCTGGATAAAAACGCCCGGCATTATTTCCAGGAGGACGAATGCGTCGATACGGCCAGGGAATATCTTGTCCGGGCGGGAGATAGAGAGTCGCTTCAGTTTTTGCTTTCCAAACACGGGCAGGGGCAAAATGATTTTGCGATTAGA
>JAFGBG010000136.1 GCA_016933295.1 Sedimentisphaerales bacterium
CCAATATACATGTAACTTTGGGTCTTCTCATTTTAAAGTCCTCCCGAAAAAAGAATCCATATTAATAAATGCAAAATTCATCACCTGATTTACGACATGAGGATACAATGAACAGCTAAACAAATACACCACTGCTCCTCACTAAGTATATAGTACTCTTATAGTACCAAATTATAACGTAAAAAACAAGAAAAAACTGCTTTGCAGGCTTTTATTATGTTAATGAGCGATAAATGCCGGGGTTTTTCGCCGTTTTATGCAAAGAGAATCTTAAAAGTTGTAAATCAGGCGTTAGTTGTAAGTTTTATCAGGATCAAAAACCCGTTCTGCAATAAATTCCAGCTCTTTTTTACCGTTTTTCTTCAACGCCCTATAAAAGCAGGATTGATAGCCCATATGGCATTGACCCGCATCAACGGTTACCTTTAGTACAAGACAATCCTGATCGCAGTCAACAAGGATTTGTTCTACTTTCTGGAGGTGGCCGCTTTCCTGCCCCTTCTTCCACAATTCTTTCCGGGATCTGCTGTAATATGTGGCGTATCCGGTTTCAACAGTCAGATCCAGCGACCGGCGGTTCATATATGCTACCATCAGGATATTGCCGGTTTGAGAATCCTGAGCTATCGCAGGAATTAGTCCATTTTCATCGAATTTTGGATCGAAGCTTGTGCCCTGCTCGATATTATTTTTAACAGCCACCGTTTGGTCTCCTAAATTGTTACAGTTCTTATCTTGCTAATGTAGTATCTAACCGATATTATCTGTAAAAACAAGTCTTTTAAGGTAAAGCAACTGAATGCCAGAGACGAGAAAAAAAACGAACCTGTTGTTTATATTCTTCCGAATATCCTTTGTAGCTGTGGGTATTGTCCTGGCAATTATATGGGCCAGTCGGGAACAAAGATGGCGAAAATTAACGGAAATTAATCCGTTGGTTTTTGCGTGCTCGCTGTTAATCTTCATAATAGCTCAGATAATAATCGGATTACGCTGGTGGCTTTTACTGCGATCTCAATCGATACACATAGCATTTTTTTCTGCCGTACGGCTGCATTTTTTGGGATTATTTTATAATAATTGTATGCCCGGCTCGGTGGGGGGCGATCTGATTCGGGCGTGGTATGTTACTAAACATACCGATAAAAGGTTCGAGGCGGCTTTAAGCGTTTTTGTTGACAGGATCGTCGGCTTAGTAAGCACGCTTATAATTGCCGTATTTTTCTATACTCTTTTTTTGAGAGGCAAGAGTATCGGCGATTTGGGTCCTCAGAAGGAATCCGTTTTTGTCGGTATAATCAAAGAACACAAGACACTTCTTTTTTGGTTTATTGTCTTTGTAATTTTTGTTTTATCTGGATTTTTATTGTATGGCAAAAGCCGGGCAAAGCTGAAAAAAGCCTTCACTTATATTAGCGACCGGGTATTTAGAGCGGCAGAAAAGCTTAAAAAAGCTATTTTGCTTTATTGTAAGAAGCCGTTTACTCTGTTGGCCGCATTCGGATTGACCGTTTTATTGCAGATAATGACAATCACCGGTTTCTGGTTTGTAGGGCGAGATCTTGGGATTTCGGTGAGTATCAAATACTACTATGTTTTTTTCACTCTAACCTGGGTATTGGGTGCAATTCCTGTCAGTATCGGCGGGGCTGTTGTAGTTGAAGTGATGCTCATGAAGATGTTTAGCGATTTTGCCGGAGTAGCCGATGATTCGGCTTTATTAGCGCTCGCTCTTTGCCAGAGATTTGTATGGTTGCTTGCATCTTTGCCGGGTGCGGCAATACATTTGTTCGGGGCGCATTTGCCGAAGGACTTTTTTATTGACTACGACCGGCCTATAGCTTAATCTATATTGCTTTTAATGCTGTTTAGTTGCAAAAGTTTCTTAGGCAGAAAGAATTTAACTTTAGGATGGTAAAGAACTTGGTGTTAAGGATATGAGCGTTACCAGACGTTTTAAGGGATACTTCCTACATGGATTGGCAGTCCTTTTGCCGAGTATTTTGACCATCTGGTTGTTCATTTGGGGTTATAATTTCATCCAGGAAAATATCAGTGTACATATCAATCGGGGTCTGGTACACATTTTTGCACTGGTTACTAATGAAAGTGTTGAAGTCAACAACAAAGACATACGGGCATATCTTTTAGATACCAAACCTGAGCTGGAAAACAACGAAGCTGAGCTGGAAATGCGCATCAAAATGCCGGAGAACCTTCGTAAAGCGCGCATATACAAGCTCAAGCGAGACCTTGCCAAAACATGGGTGGATGGTCCAGGTTCAATAGCGGGTTTTCTTGTTGCTGTCATCGCAGTTAGTGTCCTCGGGGCGATTCTGGCGAGCTACGTTGGAAAAAGTTTGTGGCGAATGGCAGAAAACTTCATAATGAATACGCCTTTTTTACGTCGGGTTTATCCTTATGTAAAACAGATTACGGATTTTTTGCTGACACAGGAGGGGCAAAAGAAACTTTTTTCGAGAGTTGTCGCAGTCGAATATCCCCGGGAAGGTATCTGGTCTATAGGCATGGTAACCGGCTCTGGACTTAATAAGGTTGTCAAGACCGTAAAAGAAGAGTTTTTGACGGTTATAATACCTACTTCCCCCACGCCGTTTACAGGTTTTGTTATAACAGTGCCGAAGAAAAAGACCATAGATTTGGATATGACGATAGAGGAAGCGCTGAGATTTATCGTAAGCGGTGGTGTTATAACGCCTGAAAAGGAACAGGTAAAAGAGATATCCGGCTCGTGAAATAAACATAAATGAAAGTTATTATTTAAATTCGGACAGTATAGTTAAGGAGAATAATTTTGCTTTTTACAATCAGTGGTAAACATATTGAAATAACGCAGGCTATCAAAGAGCATGCCGAGGAAAAGACTTCGAAGCTTCCAAAATACTACAATAGCATAAATCAGGTCGAAGTCATTATTGACGGCAGTGAAGGCGGGAATGTGAGTGTGGAAATCATTGCCAGGGCCGAACATAGTAAAGTTTTCGTGGGTACCGAAACGGGAGAAGATGCATATCGCAGTATAGATATGGCTGTCCACAAGATTGAAAGTCAGTTGAGAAAAGTTAAGAGTAAAGAACGGGACAATAAACATACGGGCACTGCTGAGTTGGCGTGAAACGTTTCTCTTTGATTCGGATTTGTTAACCGAGCCGATCGGCTCCATGAGATGAATATAGGCAGATATAATGAAATTTGCGGAATTTGTTTGTTTCGAGGCGACTGTAGCAAGTTTGCAGGCCGGCAATCGTGATGATGCAATAACAGAACTCGTTTCATCGCTTGAAAAGGTCGGCAAGCTGAAAAAGCGTACCGCTAAAGATATCGCCACGGCGATAATTAAAAGAGAAAATGAGGCAAGTACGGGAATGGGCAAAGGTGTTGCTATCCCGCACGTAAAGCACAAAGCGGTTAAAGATGTTATAGGCGTGGTTGGCCTTAGCGGCGCCGGCATCGACTTTTTTGCTCTTGACAAGCAGCCGGTGCATTCGGTCATTCTTCTGGTTAGTCCGTTGGAAGATCCAGACAAGCATTTGCAGGCGATGGAGAATATTTTCAGGAATTTGCAGCAGGAAATGTTCCGGAAATTTCTCAGACAATGCACTGAGCTCGAGCAGGTCAGAGATCTTCTTCTCGAAGCTGATGAAGATTCGTTATAAATTTCGCCGGTTTTTGAAGGACCGTGATAATGTGTTGAGGCATTAGGCATAACTATGGAGGGGCAGTAATTGGATATAAAAGCAGGGGAAGCAACATTGGAAAAAGTTGTCTGTGAAATGGAAGTCGAAGTAAAAAACGCAGATGGCTTACATATGCGTCCTGCAATGAAATTCGTGGATATTGCGAATCGATTTGAAAGTGATATCATCGTTAGCAACGCCGATACCACGGCGGACGGCAAGAGTATTATGCAAATCAGCATACTTGCCGCCACATGCGGCAGCAAGCTGAAAATCAGGGCCGAAGGCCCGGACGCGAGGGAAGCGGTCGAGGCTTTGCGCGAGCTTGTGGAACAGAAACATTTCGATGAGCCTGTGCCATAAAAAACGCCTGTGATAGACATTCGTAGGTTTGAAATGAGAACGGCATAATGGAGATTAAAAAAGGAATAGCTGTTTCGCCGGGGATTTCTATAGCCAAATCTCTGATCATCGATTCCGAGGACTATCTGATTCCCCGCCGTGCTGTAGATCCTTCGCAACGTACGGATGAAATTCAGCGTGTCAGAGATGCCTTCGCGGAAGCGATCGATGAGCTTGGCCGGTTTGAAGCCGCACAGGACCAGACCAGCAGCAAGATAAAAGATATTTTTGCCGTACATATGCGTTTTTTGCATGACAGAAGCCTGCGTAAGAAAATAACCGATCTTGTTCAGTCCGACTGCGTGACCGCCGAATATGCGGTATCCAGCACCCTTCGGGAAATCGCCTCGCATTTCACAAGAGTAAAAGACGCCTACATAAGCGAACGTGCGGCGGATATTTACGATATCGAAAGGCGTTTGCTCAAGCACCTGCTCGGCAAAAAACGTGAAGATGTCGGGCGACTGACCGAAGAGGTCGTGATTATTGCACGCGAGCTTAGCCCGATTCAGACCGCCGGTTTTAACAGGCAGTTCGTCAAGGGAATAGCCAGCGACGCCGGAGGCCGAACATCGCACGCGGCGATTGTCGCCCGTTCCCTGGGGATTCCCGCCGTCGTGGCGCTCGAAGACCTGACGGCACTGGTCAGCGGCGGAGATACCGTGATTGTTGACGGCAACCGCGGCATTGTCATTGTAAATCCGGACGAGCAGACGACCGAACAATACCGGCAGTATTCCAGAGAATTTGAAGAGCTTGAGCATAAGCTTGACGCCATAAAGGAAAAGCCCGCCGTAACACGCGACGGCACGAAAATCACATTGCTGGGCAATATCGAATTCCCCGATGAGGCTCAGGTAGTTCTGGAAAAAGGCGGCGACGGCATCGGCTTGTACCGCACCGAGTTTCTGTATCTAAATACCGATACCGACCCGACTGAACAGCAACAGTACGAGGCGTACGCCCGGACGGTGGAAGTCTTCGGCGACCGCCCCGTTGTTATCAGAACCCTCGACCTTGGCGCCGATAAATTCACGCAGAGCAGGCGTTTTGCGCCCGAGCCGAACCCGTTCCTCGGCCTGAGGTCCATTCGTTTTTGCCTGCAGAACCTGATGATGTTCAAAACCCAGTTGCGCGCGATTCTACGGGCTTCGGTGCTCGGGCGTCTCAAGATTATGTTCCCGCTGATAACGAATCGGCATGAGCTGATGCAGGCGAAAATGATTCTTCACGATGTCATGGAAGACCTCGCCGATGAATCCATCGCCTATAACCATGACGTCCAGGTTGGTATAATGATTGAGACCCCCTCGGCCGCCCTTACCGCGTTCTCGCTTGCCAGAGACGTCGATTTCTTCAGTATCGGCACGAACGACCTGACCCAATATACCCTGGCTGTTGACAGGGGCAACGAGCTGGTTTCCACTTTGTATTCGCCAGCCGACCCGGCGGTCCTCAGGCTCATTCGGACAGTTATTCAGGATGCCTACAAGGCGCAGATAGATTTGAGTGTCTGCGGTGAAGTGGCCTCCGAGCCGGAGTATATTATGCTGCTTTTGGGGATGGGCGTTAGGACGTTTTCGCTCGCGCCGCCGATGATTCCCGAGATTAAGCAGATTATTCGCTCGGTTACCATCGAAGATTGCAACAAAGTGGCCCGAAAAGTGCTGAGCATGAACTCGGAACGGCATATTTCCAGCTACCTCCGCTCCGCGGCGAGAAAAATCCTGCCGGAAGCCTTCTGATTACCCTCAAAAAACCACCTCATGGCAGTTAATCTTTTTATTTCAAAGAACTTATAGCTATATTACCCATATTATCATTGGCTTCGTTTTCCATTTTTTTCTTCTGATTTCTGTGTTCCCTCGACTATGCTCGGGACAGGCCTGTATTCTGCCGTTGAGATTGGCTTCGTTTTCTTGTCCCGGCGAAGCTGCCAAGCGAAGCCGGATTCATCGTATTATCTTGTTATTAAAGAGCATATGCCAATTTGCCTTCGGCAAATTGGGTTCGTTTTTTCAAATTACTCTCGTATTTAGTATCTTGTATCTCGTATCTGGCATGTCGAAAAACGGAATTCTCCACAACTTGTGTATTGATAAATAGATATTGTAAATTTTGGCTTTTACGTTGTGGTTTTAACTTTTGCGGTTTAAATTTTGATTTTCCCTCCCTGCCTGCTGCGAACTATCCTTAGTTCAAAAGCTATCTTACACAATTACTGCCGAATTTCAAGCAAAATCCCCGCTTTTTGCGGAAAAATGACCTTGATACGGCACGTTGTTCGTAGCTCGTGGCTCGTGGCTCGTGTCTCGTGGCTCGTCGTGCGTATTGCGAAGGATCAAATACTGCATTCCGGATTCCGGATACTTAGGAAGTCAAAAATATTCATTGAAAGATTCATAATCCATGTCATAATATCCCTGTATATGCGAGACGGGACGTGCAGCTTTGATGAATGGATTGTCTTCCGGGCTTGAACCGGAATCCATAATAAATATCGCAGTGACCGCGTGCCGAACCATGTGATATACGTCACACAAGACACGAGAAACGAATGACGAATGCGTTACACACATTATATAAAAATATGAAGTGGAAAATGAAGTACTCACAAAATATCCGTTAAAGTTACGGTTTAATATTTGGTAGCCTTATGATCTGGACAATTATTGGAACTATACTTAGTTTAATTGGTGCAATTTCATCGATAATGTTTCTATATGAAAAATTTACGAAAAGACACAGATTAAGTTGGCGATTTGCAGAAAAGGTTGTTCAGAAAATTGCAGAACAGATGATAGGAGATGATTTTTCCCCAACACTAATAGTTGGGATTGGTCGCGGTGGCGCTGTGATGGGAGCATTGATATCTGGAGCATTAGGTCATAGACCTTTAATAGTTATTGATAGAAAATATCAGTGGCAGGATGGTCGTCGTATTGATGATATGGTTCAGCGACTTAAAATAAATATTGGTCTTGAAGCAGTGTTATTAGTTGCAGGTGAAGTTCATACGGGCAATACAATGCGCCTTTATTACAATTATTTCAAGAATTTAGGTGCAAAGGAAATAAGAAGGGCAACACTTTTTTACGAGAGTGGTTCTACCGAGCCGGTTGAATATAAAGGAATTACCTCATCAAACAAGATGTTACGTATGCCTTGGATGCGACCAAAATGTTATAGACGTGACTCCAGGAGTGAGGAAGACGCAAAGGGTATTAGTCCGTAAATTCAATAGACCAGTTTACTTAAAAAATTAGTCGTGAATGAGTTATTTTTGAATGGTAAGTAAACATGACTTGGAGAATATAATAAAGCAGGCTAATGGTTTAATTATAACCGCAAGGGACGATAGATGAAACACGAAGGACGATTGACGAATTCATAGGGTGGATTGAGAGCACCATGGAAAAAATGAAGAGGAAAAATTATGAAAACTATTACAAAAAGATTTGACCTAATTATTTCTGACATAGGCGGAGTTCTTATAAGGACAGAAGAAGCAATTTTTGATTTGATTGAACAAATTGCTATTAAGAAAAAAATTCAAAAAAGTTCGAGGGAGAACATGCTTAATGCAATAGGGACCAAAGTTGAAAGTTATATATACAATTATCTGCCGGATAAACACAAAGATAAAACCAAAGAATGTCATAAAGAGTTCAAGAAGTCATTTCCTGACAAAGTTAACAAGCAGCTCACTGTTTTTCCCGGTACAGAAGAAACGCTTTCATTTATTAAAAATCATAAGATAAAAATTGCAGTAATAAGCTGCCTGCAGAAACGTGCGATCAATAAGTGTTTATCAAAGTTGGCCTTTAAAAAGTTTGATTATATAAAACCCTATTTCGAACGACCCAACCCAATTAGAATAAGGGAATTAGTTAATATGTTTGATGTATCCTCAAGAAGAACTTTGTATATCGGTGATGCTCCGGCAGATATCCAAATGGGCAAGAGGGCACAAGTTGTTACTGTGGCTGTTATGAGTGGAGCAGTAGGAAGGCACAAACCAGAAATGTTAACAAAAGAATGCCCAGACTACTTAATCGATTCTTTTAGAGATCTTCCAGGTATTATTTTTCGCAAAGAGGAATTAGACGGTTAAACTTTTGAATGTCTAAATTTCCTAATGCCGGTAAAAGCTTAAATCCTTTGATTTTGAGGATTATTAATATAGAAATTTAGAGAGGTTCTATAATATTATGGCAGGTTATCGAGGTCGGCAAGGTCCTGGTGTCTGCCGGAGGCCTTTTTATTAATTTTCAGATGGTTCAGGCTAATCAAATTTACCTGCTCGCCATCCAGGTAGGCTACAACCTTTCCGGCGTAGCATTCACTGAAATCGACGCCAGAAACGGATGTGGTTATTTCTATCCTGACCGGCGGCACCCCCAGGCGTATTATCTGCCATTCTTTCAAAAACATTTCCGCGGATAAATCAGGAAGGTCAAAACCGAATTCCTTTAATACCATCACTATTTTATCGGCATTGGCGGGATTCATTGCTATCCAGATATCCATATCGGCGGTGGCTCTGGGATAACCAAAATATCCCACGGCATATCCGCCGATCAGAAGGTACTCAACCTGATGAGCGTTGAGTAACTTCAAGAACTCTTTGAAGTCTTGTGGTAGATGGATCGTAGCCATAGATAATCTGACGCATTAATTCGACGGCCTGCAGGCGTTCGGCGGGCGTTTTTGACAACCAGTATGCTTTCTCATCCGATTTGTCGAAAACCGAGCCTGTCGAAAAGGCCGTCCTTTGCACTTTTGGAAAAGTGATTTTAGCCATATAGCTATTCTATCAAAAAAGGGCTCTTATGTACATATATTTCCAACTCATTTTAAATGTGTTTTTCGATGGAGTGAAGGGTTTGTTTCAACCAATGTGCGGCTGTTTTTAATTCTCATCGGGCGGAAGCTCGTATGTGGTTTTGAGCCAGTTGGATTTTTCCCAGTTGATAACGCCTGCGCCGGCCCCTGCCGTCGGGTTGGTGACGATAGCCTCGAGGTCGTTAGGATCGTCCATAGGCGGAGGCGGATACGGGCGCTCGCCGTCAGGAGTGTTCCACGAGAAAGGAATAATCGGCGCTTGGAAAGGCCCCATCGGATTGTTGGGATCCGTGCTGTCGCCTCGGATGCAGGTAATATCGCCGTTTGTTTCGTGGTAAATGTAGATGGAATCCTCGGCCTTGATTTTGCCGGTATAGATTGGGTTGTCGGGATCGGTCTGGTTGTTACGAAGCGGCCAGTTACAGTTGATATATACCGATTTTTCCACCAGCATTGCGCCGTTTTCGGTGGAGATACTGCCGTTAATGGGCGGCTTGAAATTGTAAGTATCTTTTAGTTTCTTTTGGTCGGCGGTGCTCATTGTCTCGACGATGCCGTCACGCAGGCGTCTGGCGGCCAGCACGCCGGTATCGTCCACGAAGATATTGTAGTTATGCACCATTCCGCCGGCCAGTCGCGGCAGGCGGTCCCAGGCGTTGATGTACCACTGGTGGTGGAAGGTGACGGTCGAATTCACGTTGTCCGGATGGAGCGAAAGCTCGCCGATAGCATGCAGCTTGCCCGGCCCCTGCATGATACGAACAATATCCTCGACCTCGAAGCCGCGCGTGCGTAGGAAATTGTACATCGGGTAAGCCTGCTTATTGGCTTCGAGGGCGTCGATTTGCAGCCGGACAAAACTGTTCGGGTCGGTTTCGCCGTTGTCGCCGACGTATTTGTTCCATGAGTAGGTGACGTTGCAGGCGCCGCCTTTGGTGTCGATGATGCCGTCGTAAGCTTTCGTGAAGGTGCAGTGGTCGATCCAGACGTGGTGAACCGTGCCGCCTCCGACGCCGAGCGTGATAAAATCCCAGTTGTTCTTGTCGTAGTCGCCCTTGCTTTGCTCGTCCCATTCCCACAGCTCGTCGAATGTAAGGTTGCGAATTATGATGTTGTAAGTGGCCTTGATATTCCAGATGCAGTGGCGAATAGTCGCACCGTCGGCGGAGAAGATAGTAAGGCCTCCTTTTTTGGGATTGATAGTGATTGAGCTGACACCGGTTTCCATGAGCACCGGGTGCAGCTTGGGGGCTATGGCGGAGACGAACGGCGTGGATGTCATATTCCGGACCTCGGGGCCGATTTCGTTCCAGCCGAGGTCGAGGTCGTTCATGATTTCGATGACCTTGACGCCTTTGTCTTTATTTGCCAGATAGAGTGCTTCTGCGAATTCGAGCGGCGTGGAAACCTGCCTGTATGCCGGGTCGGTTTCGGTAATTACGCCGCCGCCGGTGACGGCGGGTTCCTGTGCGGCAAAACCGGTGAGGTTGTAGATGGGATTCGGGCTTACAGGCTGGATGGAGTCTTCGCCGTTGATTGGGTCGTTTCCGTCGGTAACTTTTGCCGGAGCGGGTATCGCCAGTGCGGCAAAAACGATTGCCACCAGCGCATATCCGCCCATAGTTGCTAAAAATCCAAATCTATTCAACATTGTTCCAGCCTCTTTATACCTGTTCCATATAGCGGCGGTTTTGTACACATCGAGGCGCGGGAAATAAACCGAGCATAAGTCATCTGATATTTCCTAATTTAGTCGTTTACAAAACACAATTCGCTCCGTCCTTAAATAATCATATCGATTTCATTTTGGTCAATCAAACGTTTTCTTTTTGGAGGGTATTTCGAGCTTTAATATTCGGTTGTAATTCATTTTTAAAACATACTTTTTGCCTTCGCAGGTTCGATTCTCCAAATCCGAATGTCAAAACTGCCGCACAGGCCTGCAGGAATAACCAGATTTACAGGAAAAAAGCTTGAATTTTTGCCGGATTTGCGCATAATGTGCGTTTGTTTATCCCAATTGTATTAAGGAGATACGGATATAGAAGCGACGGA
>JAFGBG010000137.1 GCA_016933295.1 Sedimentisphaerales bacterium
ACCAGCGGTGTCTGGACCAGGGCGGGCGGTATTCAGCCGGGTGATTGGCCTCAGTGGTTGTCACTTTACAAAGATTACTGATAAATGCGCCCTTATAGCGGAGGTCGCTCCGGTGTCGCCGGAGTGTCTGCCTTTTGCCGGATATTCTCCAAAAACCTGGCGGCCGTTCTACGAATATCAGGATCGTTGTTCTTTAGTGCCTCTTCAAGTACCGCAACTGCGCTGGCGCCTCCGATCTGCCCGACGGCACGTGCGGCAACATACCAGCCGGTGTAATCGGATTTTGGGTCGTTTCTGCTTTCTTTATCCGCCTGCCGCAAAATTTCTGCCAAAACAACAATTGCGTCCTGTGCTTTGGGCCCGATCATGCCGAGAGATGAAGCCGCCGTTCTTCGTACCTCGCGAGATATGTCATGTTTTAGAAGTTCTATCAGGCGATCAATAGCCGGGTTTGAATCCGTGCCGAAGGCAGCGAGCGCATGAGCGGCGTTGAGTCGGACCTGAGCCTTGGGACAATTCAGGGCGTCTATAAGGTTAGGTTCTGCAACGGCAGCGGCCGGTCCAAGGTCACCGAGAACAGTGGCGGCCAAAGCAGCGGCAGTAAAAACTCCCGCACCATTCTTATCATCATCGTCGTAAGCTTTAAGATATTCGGCTATCGCATAGATGTGCTCCGGTTCGCTGTGTCCGATGCGGATGTAGGCAAGGCGGGCATAAATCCGGTTGCTCACAAATGTATCATTGAAAGCGGCTTTGATATCTTCCGCCGCGGGGCGTGCCCTCTCACCAAACCTGCCGAGATTATTTATGGCCACCTGGCGAACGTAATCGTCTTTATCGGCAAGCAACGGACGGATAGCGGACACTATAGGAGCATTAGGCTCGCCGATTTCCGTAAGAATCTGTACGGTGGACCACCGCTCGCGTGCTTCGGCGGATTTTAGCTTCTCCAGAAGAAATTCGTTCGCAGGCTTGCCGATGCTCGCCATCAAACCGGCGGCGGTTTTTGATTGTCTGTGTATCTCCCCGCCATAGCCGACCACGGAAAAAAGAGGCTCCAACAGAGGTTCGAAAACATCCCTTTGGCCAACAGGCTGCTGTTCGATCAGGATTTTCGCCGATGCCAACGCGGCGTTCCACTCGTCCCAGGATTTTTTGGACGAGGCGATGTTCCTGGTATTTGCCAGTTGCTCAGCCAGCTTATTGATGGTGTCACTATCTGCCGGACTTAGCGCAGTCTGTCGGGCGGATTCGCCTACATTTTTTGCCTTAGCATCCGATTTATCATCAGCGGCCTGCGTCTCAATAGCCGGCAGAGCCTTCGCTTCAGTCACAAGTGCAAAACTAATGAATATGATTGACCAAAAAAATATCGCTTTAGCCATGACCGTCATCTCCCACAGAAAAGAAATACATTCATTATGGTCCAGAAATTACTTCTTTCCCGCCGAAACACTGCATGTTATTATATCTGAAACGGTCAGAAAATCCATAGTTTCAACCATAAAAGATTGGTCAAACTAATCATATACCGTGAAAAACAAAGAAAACAGCTCGATACTCAGTTTTTTTGATTCTTACCCCGGCGTTATCGCAGCGGGAGCGGTTATCGGCGCCGCGGCGGTTGTTCTCCAAAGCCTCGGCAATCCTCCCAACATGAGCCTTTGCCTCGGTTGTTTCATGCGCGACACCGCCGGCGGAATCGGACTGCATCATGCCGGAGCGGCACAATATGTCCGCCCGGAGTTGGCGGGTGTTGTGTTCGGAGCAATGGTTGCGGCGCTGGCCTTCGGCAAGTGGCAGGCCCGCGGAGGCTCGGCGCCGTTCGTACGTTTCATTTTTGGCGTATTCGCTATGGTCGGCGTGCTTGTATTTCTCGGCTGCCCGTGGCGTGCCGTACTAAGGCTCGGCGGCGGCGATATCAACGGACTCATCGGTATCGGCGGCCTGGCTGTTGGTAGTTTCATTGCCGGTATGTTTGCCGGAGAGGAGCGCTCACTCGGCGAAGCAATAAAAGCTCCGACGGTGACAGGATTTTTATTTCCCGCCGCAATGGCACTGCTTATGGTGCTCGTAGCTTTCAAAGTGAAGTTCGCACCGGATATGGCACTTTTCTTTTCGGATAAGGGACCCGGCTCGATGAAAGCACCGTTCGCGGCCAGCCTAGGATTCGGCTTTATCGTCGGTGTATTAGCACAGAGAACGAGGTTCTGCATCGTGGGTGCGCTGCGCAGCGCAATTATGGATCACAAACTCAAACTTTTTGCCGCTCTGTCGGCCATGACTTTAACCGTGATTACAGGCAATATAGTGACAGGTCGTTTCAGTTTGGGACTGAAAGGTATGCCTATATCGCACACGGCTTATCTCTGGAGCTTTTTGGGAATGGTCCTGTGCGGCCTGGCTTTCTCGCTGGGCGGCGGCTGTCCCGGCAGGCAGCTTGTCCGTGCCGCCGAAGGTGACGGCGACGCCGCGGTTTTCTGTGCCGGAATGCTGTTCGGTGCAGGGATATGCCATAACTGGAATCTTCTCGCGGCACCCGACAAAATAATCGAAGAAACCATTACAGTCGGCGGCCCGACGATACCTGCTATGATTGCCGTTATCGCCGGCATCGCTTTCTGCATTCTCATCGCTTTTTCAACAAGACAGCTATCCACTGGATGAGCCAGTGACACATAGGGGTCTTATAATTTACAGCGGGAAAAATACTCAAGTTAATGCAGGTATTGATTGTATTTTTTTTCGCGGGCGATGGTAGTTTCGGGGCCGTGGCCGGGACAGACTTTTGTCTGCTCCGGCAGAGAAAAAAGCTTTTCTTTAATACCAGCTACCAACTGCTTCATACTTCCGCCTGGGAAATCCGTTCTGCCTACCGAATCGGCGAAAAGTGCGTCGCCTGAAAAAACAACGCCCTGCTCAGCCGAATACAGGCTGATTCCGCCGGGCGTATGGCCGGGGGTATGGAGAACGAGCAGCTTTATGCCGGCGAGGTCGATTTCTTCGCTTGCCTCGACGGTAAAATCCGCCGGTGCGGTAGTAAACGCCGCCCCGGTCATCAAAGAAAGATTCGAGAGCGGCTCTTCGAGCATCTCGGCGTCGAGCGTATGGATATATACTTTGACGTCCGGGAAACTCTCTCGCAGGATATTAACGCCGGCGATATGGTCGATATGGCCGTGGGTCAAAATTATCGCCACAGGGTTCAGCTTTTTCTCTATAAGATAATCCACCAACGGCTCACAATCGAAACCGGGATCTATAATCAAACAATCGGAAGTATCTTGGCCGGCGCATACAAGGTAACAGTTGGTCTGATATTCGCCGAGAACGAAACAGTCTGTTTTCATTATAAAAATCCTTAAAAACGCCGCAGAATAGCAAAAATTATCGCAATGGTCAACAGTCTCGTGCCCGGCAGACAAAATGAATTAAACTTGACCGTCGGCTCGAAGTTTGTTACTGTGCTCGTTCCTCCGTAAGCAGGTCCCTATGGAATAACGGAGAATTAAAACTATGGAGAAATCGAACGAATGAAGGCTATGAGACGATTATTTCAATATGTATGGCCGCAATGGCCGGATATTATCGTGGTAATTGTCAGTGCGATAATCATCGCATGCTCCTTATCCGCGAGTTTCGTTACCATCGTACCGATATTGAAGCTTATGATGGGTAATGAGGGTGTTCACGGCTGGATAGAAAGAGAAATATGCTCACATCGTTACGGTCTGACTTTTTCCATGCCGGACAATATTGACAGGTCGGCCCAGCGGCTTAGCATAACGGACATTGATGACGACAAGGACAACATAGCACGAAAAGCCGGATTCCAAATATCCGACGTTATCATCGGTATCAACGAATTTCAAACAGACAGTAACGAAATCACAAGAAGCAAGCTGCTCGAAGTACTCGCCACCGCCCAAACGAATACCGAGCTTGTCATCAGGGTAAACAATCGTGACAACAATACCGGCGTAACCACACTGACGATGAATTCGGGCAAAAAACCGTTTTACGTGGACCCTGTTGAAAAATTGATAAACCTGCTTCCAAGAGAACAAACCAGCGAAAATAAAAGAAAAGGACTAACCTTAATTATAATCGGGATAGGAATAATTACAGTAATTCGATGCCTGGCCAAATTCCTGCAGGAATATACATCACAAAAAATCGTACAGCGTTCAATCAATCGTCTGAGGGAGGACACATTTTCTCACGCCCTTGAAATGCCCATCGGCTTCTTCGCCAGCGAACGTCCAAGCGACACCGTCAGCAGAATCATTCGTGACAGCGACGTAGTCGGAAGGGCCATTAAAATTATGCTCGGAAAGGCGCTGAGGGAGCCTCTCAACGCCCTGTTTATGATAATAGCTGCAATGTTTCTCGACTGGCAGCTTACCTTGATTTTCTTAATCGGCGCTCCTTTTATTATGGCAATTGTGGCTGTTTTCGGCAAAAAAATGAAACGAGCCACCAGAAAATCCCTCATGGCCGGCTCACAAATGCTGGCTAAACTTCAAGAGGTTATGGCAGGGCTGAGAGTGGTCAAAGTTTATAACCGCCGCGATTATGAGAATGAAAAATTCAAAGTCATCAATCAAAGACTTCTTAAGCAACTGCTGAAAATGTCCAAAATCGATGCCGCAACCATGCCGGTAATGGAAGTCCTCGGAATGATAGCAGGCTCGGCGGCATTAATCACCGGAGCATACTGGATAAGCGCCGGAAAAATGGATAGCCAGGAATTTATAGGATTACTGGTTTTGCTCGGCGCCGCCGCCGAATCAGCTCGCAAAACCAGCGATGTCTGGAACAAGCTACAGGAGGCCAACGCCGCCGCCGAACGAGTTTATTCCGTAATAGACTCACCCGTCGAATATGAAAAATGCGGGGCCGCCGAGCTAAAACCTCTGAAAAGAAATATCCAATTCAACAACATCGTATTTACATATCCCGGCGCCGAACTACCTGCCCTGAAAGGGATAAACCTGAGAGTCGAAGCCGGACACAACGTCGCTTTAGTCGGTCCGAACGGCTCCGGCAAAACTACTCTTGCGAATCTTCTGCCGAGATTTTACGACCCCGATTCCGGGCAGATACTGATAGATGGAAAAGATATTCGCGATGGAACACTTACCAGCCTGCGCAGACAGATAGGGATGGTCACGCAAAATGTGGTTACATTCAACGATACCATCGCGGCGAACATCGCCTACGGCAAGCCCGACGCCACTATGGAAGAAATCACTGACGCCGCAAAGCGTTCGTTCGCTCACGAGTTTATCGCCCCCCTGCCCAAAGGTTATGATACCGTTATCGGTGAAGATAATACGGGACTCAGCGGCGGGCAAATGCAAAGAATTATCATCGCAAGAGCGATACTGAAAAATCCCGCAATTTTGATTTTCGACGAAGCCACCAGCCAGGTCGATGCCGAAAGTGAGGCCAAAATTCATAAAGCCATCGAAGAAATTATGCAGGATAGAACCAGTATTATCATCGCCCACAGATTCAGCACGGTTATTACGGCGGATGTCATCGTAGTCATGGACAACGGGCAAATCGTCGCCCAGGGCCAGCACGACGAACTGACAAAGAACTGCCAATTATATCAGAACCTTTACGAAACTCAGTTGGTACAGGCATAAGGAAACTACATTACCAAACACAGGGGATTTACAGACAATTCCGGCAAAAAATATATTAAATCGGATACGTCTAATTATGACTGGACATTTTTGCCGCTTTGATTATAAATTAAGCTCAATTAAAATTGGTTGCAAATAATATTCTTTGGAATTTTGGGGAACTAAAATAATGTATCAGCTTTCACGAGAGAAAAAAGCACATGCGCTTTTCAAAAGGTTCCAGGGGAACCCGATAATGACCCCTGCGAGCTGGCCTTACCCGACAAACGCCGTTTTTAATCCGGCGGCGGCAAAATTGAATAACGAAACACTGCTTTTAATCAGGGTCGAGGATATGCGTGGCTTTTCCCACCTGACCGTCGCCCGCAGCGCCGACGGACTTACAAACTGGGACATCGACTCCGAACCGACCCTCAAGGCCGACCAAAGCTCCCGCGAAGAAAGATGGGGGCTGGAAGATCCCCGTATAGTATGGCTCGAAGAGCAAAAACAATTCGCCGTAACATACGTATCGTTCAGCGAAGGCGGCCCGGTTGTTTCACTGGCGATAACGAAAAATTTCCAGACGTTCGCAAGGCTCGGCTCACTTCTGCCGCCTGAAGACAAGGACGCCTGCCTGTTTCCACGAAGATTTAACGGAAGATTCGCGCTGATTCACAGGCCTATCGTTCGCGGCGAAGCTCACATGTGGATAAGCTTTTCGCCGGACCTGAAGCACTGGGGCGACCACAGACCGTTGATTATGACAAGAGCGGCCTACTGGGATTGCCACAGGGTCGGTCTGGCTTGCCAGCCCATAGAAACCGAACAGGGATGGATGCTGTTCTACCACGGCGTTCGCAACACAACGGCGGGAGCAATTTATCGCGTCGGACTGGCGCTTCTGGATTTAAATTCGCCGTGGAAGGTTCTTCGCCGAAGCGCCGAATGGGTCCTGGGGCCGAGAGCATCATACGAACGTATAGGCGATGTCGGCGACGTGGTTTTTCCCAACGGAGCCGTCGTCCACAAAGAAACCGACCAGCTATATCTCTATTACGGCGCCGCCGACAGCACGGTAGCCGTAGCGATAGCGAAACTAAGCGACTGCCTTGAGTATCTTATGTCGTGCCCGGAAGATTAAACCGGCGGGATTTTCCACCAACCAACACATTCGCGGCGGTTATTGTACTAACGCAGCTCAAGGTTGCGAAGGCTGGATTCTCTGGAGATGGTCGATTGCGAATTTAGCTCTTACGCTTTCCAATAGCTGCGCCTTTTTCTGAATTCTCCAGACAAGCACTATAATCGGTTCCCTTTTTCTGTCCTTGAAAGTGATAATTATCCGTCCGAATCCCATAAGGCGTTCGAGGAAATCGCTCGTATCTATCCGGCTGTTATAGTCTTCCCTTCCTATCTGCTCGCCGGACTCGGTCGGACCGTCCTGAATGTTCATATAATTCGGGGTTATAGTAATATAGTAAAACAATCCCTTGAGCCAGGAAATAAAAACAGTAGCCGAACCCACCACACCCACAAGCAGATAAACCGTAGCATTCATAGATATGGCGACGTGCCTGAAGAACCTGAAAAAATCCACCACCTTTCCAAGCAGATGCAGCCACAAAAGAAAGAAGCCAAGCCCGACTAAGGTGATAATCAGTATTTTTATGCTGACATTATATTCCTCGATAATAAAATTGAGAAAAAACACCACAAACCAGATTCCTCCGATAGCCGCCGGGGGAATTCCACGGATGCACGAGAGAATTGCCGCAATAAATGAAATTGCTATCGTGGGGACATATAATACCTTCGGAGTCCAGTTGTAAATTACCAGCCAGTCGTTAATATCGGGATCATCCCTGACGACCTTTTCCATTCTCAATCTTGTTCTGAGCGTCTTTCGCAGGATAAGCCATGCCGCTACAACGGCGATAATTATACCCACTGCAATATACAAGGCGATCATAGGACCTGAAAACCAGGCAATCTCCGCCCTTTTTCGAATCAGGTAAACAATCACCCAGATAAGTGCAACACCAACTATCAGCGAGGCTGAAATTAATGTAATCTTCTTCCAATGCTTAATCAAAAAAGCTTTCTCGCCGCCACCGCCGCCGGCACTCTTATCCTCTTGAATATCCTGTTCCGGCATAATATCTCCTTTCCGATATCAACTCGTATTTATTCGAGCGATACAACAGGCTCCCATTGTACCTTTGCCGCACCCAGCAGCGTTCCGGTCGCAAACGCCAGGTCAACAAGTGCTATCTGATATTCGGCCAGCGCCAGTATTTCGGAGCTTTGGGCATCGGCAAAATTTGTTTGCGCCTGGAGCACATCGGTAGAAGTCACTAAGCCGAGTTCGAACTGCCGCTTTTCAGCCTCAAAAAGCCGACTCTCTAAAATCGTGCTTTGCCTGCCGGCCAAAATCCGCTGCCAGTTGGCTTCGAGCTGGTCAACAGCATTTAGTACTTCGTACTCGATCATCGCCTTGCGACTGTCGCGGCTGGCCAATCTCTGCCGCCGCTGATAAAACGCCTGACGCAACTGACTTTTCGCCGACTCGTTTCCCAAAGGCACCAGCAACTGCAGGCCGAGTCGATGATCCTCGAACCTGTTGTCGAAAAGCAAGTCGAACGAATCATCTCTCGCAGAACCCAGACCGTTCACATTATATGTGTAATCCAAAGTAACCAAAGGCAACGTCTGGTTTTGCATATATTCAAGATTATCGACATCCTGAGCAATTTGCAACTCTAATTCGAGCATTTCCATACGTTGTTCTACGGCCAGCTCTACCAGTTTCCGCCCGTCAAGCTCATACCGAACCGGATCCGGCCCGGTGGCCGGTATGATAACCGTGTCCGTTTCCATTCCCAATCCGGCTTTATTCAGTGTCTGTTTGAGCTCCCGTTCCCGATCGCGGACGTTGTTTTCCGCCAATATAATGGCCTCAAGCCGCTGCGCCATCCCGGCTTCCGTGCGAAAAACCTCGATTTGTGCCATCTCTCCGGCAGAAACAAACCGCTGAGCCTGCTCGAAGAGGGCTTTGGCCAATTCATACTGCTGTCTGCGGACATCCAGCTCCCGTCGGGCGGTATATAATCGCCAGTAAACACGATCCACCGCGGCGATTATTCGTATCAGCTCGAGTTTCGTTCTGGCATCCGTTATCTGCCGGTCATATTCGGCAATCCTAATCGCATAAGTGCTCGCCCGCCTGCCCGCATTACGCAACAGAGGCTGGCTAATCGAAGCCGAAAAGTCGGAACCGTAGGAAGGATTGAAAATCGAGTAGATGGAATCCGTCTTTGTTCGATTGTCGGCGACATCGAACGAAACGGTCCCGCCCGTTCGCAAAGGCACACTCACGCCGAGATTCGTATATGTATATTCCACGTTGGAGCCGCTGATATCAAGAGTCGAAGCAACCGGCGTGTCTGTCTGTGCATGAGAAATATTTGCTGAAAACGCCGACTCGAACTGCGCCTCCTGCTGACTTACTCGCTCGGCGGCAATAGCGGGATTGATAAGCTGAACCTTCAGGTCGAGATTATTTTCCAGAGTCAAGGCACGACATTGTTCCAGGGTAAGCTCGAGCTGCGCCGGCGCAGGGGCATTCACATCCGTCTTTTGGGCCTGCTGCTCTGCGGCCTTTTGTAGATCGAGAGTTTCAACCCGGCGTAATTTCTCCGGGGCGACATGTATTTCGGCAAAATCTTCGCCGCCGTTAAAACTGCCGCAGCCGGAGAATAAAATCAGCCCCAAACCTGCAAAAAAAAACAATCTGCAATAATACCGTATTTTATTCATGTCTAAGAGCCTCAATAGGATCAAGTCTTGCGGCTTTCAGTGCCGGAAATATCCCGAAGAATATTCCCACGCAACCGCAAAAAGCAAACGAAAGAAATATAGCCCAGAGCGGGATAGAAGTCATCTCTAAAAGAGAGATAAGAGTTGAGATGAGAAGTATTATCAACTGACCAACTCCGAGTCCCACAAAACCTCCAATAAAACATAAGACAACGGACTCGACCAGAAACTGTGTCAATATCGCGGATTTCTTAGCCCCTACCGCTTTACGAAGGCCAATTTCTCTGGTTCGTTCCGATACGGAGACCAGCATTATATTCATAATTCCGACGCCACCGACCAGTAATGAAATACCCACAATGCCGCCCGCAACCAGTGTGACTACCATCGATATCTGTTCGAACGTATCCAGTTGAGTTTGAAGCGAGGATACGCTAAAAGTGTCGGGTTCGTTCGGTTTAATATTAAGCTTGCGGCGAAAGAAAAAATTCATTTCAGCTTTTGCCTCTTCCGAAAGTTCGGTCGCCTTACTCGCCGCCCAGGCCATGATGAAAGGCCTTTGAAGCTTAAAAGTCGTGCTAAAGGGAATAAATACCTGGTGATAATTATCAACTGATTGACCCAAATCCAGCGGCGGCTGCCATTCGAAAACACCTATAATACGAAATCTGTAACGGCCTAAAAGTATGGATTCGCCTATACAATTACGACCCAGACGAAGCTTGTCCTGTAATTTTGAGTCTATCAGGCAAACATAACGTACCTGCATATCATCGATAACAGATATCTTTCTCCCGAGAATGATTGGACGGTGTTCAATATCGTGATATGCAGTTTCGATACCCTGAATATTGACACTCTCAACAGAATTCTCATTGGATCGAACAGTGTACCTGCCGATATTAGCAATTCGACTCAATTTATCTACCGAGGGACAATGTTTGAGCAGACCGTCGAAGTCTTCGGGCTCGAATTGTACGATCCTTGTGGGAGCTCGACGTATTAATCCTTCATTCTCGGACTTAAAAGGCAAAATGATTAATGTATTCGTACCGAAATTTTCAACCCGCTTAAGAATACTGTGTTTCAATCCGCTAAGAGTCGCTATCACAGCCGTAACCGAAGCAACGCCGATAACAATGCCGATAGTCGTAAGTATCGAACGGGTCTTATTCGCCCATATCTGCCCGGCAGCCAAATATATACTCTGATAAAAAAAGCTCAGAAAAGCCAGAGGTGCTCGTATCAGGGAAATCATATCTGCTCCCTCCCCAAATTATCGTTCCTGTTTCGAGTGGAGCTTTCTACGACCGGTCCGTCGCTGTGAATCCGCCCGTCTTTCATTCGAATAATTCTCTCGGCGTGGCGAGCTATGTTATCCTCATGTGTCACTATAACGATAGTCTGGCCCTGACTATGAAGCTGATCGAACAACTGCATAATACCATCGCTTGTTTTACTGTCGAGATTGCCTGTCGGCTCGTCGGCAAGTAAAATGCTTGGATTACAGATGAGCGCCCTGGCAATGGCGACCCGTTGTTTCTCACCTCCTGAAAGCTGATTCGGTTTATGTTTGACCCGGTCGGCTAATCCGACCCTTTCGAGCACCGCCATAGCAAGCTTGCGACGAGACCACCAGCCGTTTTTTGAATAAATCAACGGCATCTCGACGTTCTTAATCGCGCTCGAATGACTTAGCAGCTCGAATGACTGGAAAACAAATCCGATTCGCTCATTACGAACGCGAGCCAGTGCCGCATCGGACATTTTCGTTGTGTCCCGCCCGTCCAGCTCGTAACATCCGTCGGTAGCTCTGTCCAGACAACCCAGGACATTCATAAGCGTACTCTTGCCGGAACCGGATGGTCCCATTATCGCCACATACTCGTTTTCGCACAGTTGAAGGTTTATTCCGTCGAGCGCATGAATACACTCCACGCCTACTTTGTACAGGCGCTTTACATTCCGCAGTGTAATTACCGGTTTTTTATTCTTCGCCTTCTTTTGCATCAGCTTTATTCCCGGCTTGTTGTTTCTTAGCTTCCATTTCAAGCTCGTCCTGGATTCTCTGGTTGTGCCCGATACCCTCAAGAACCTTGTACGGACCGATTACTATCTTATCCTCTTGAGTCACACCCGATTCTATTATCGTGTGGGTTATGTCGCTCGGGCCGATTTTAACCGGTGTCACTATAGCTTTGCCGTCAATATAACGATAAACTACCGTCGCAAACGCCTTTTCCGTATCCACCTCCGGACAGTTCTCTCGAATCTCCGGAGGCAAACTTTCTACCTCTCGGCCGAGGATCGCCTGTATCGGTAATTTAAGCACATCCGCATGTTTGCGGGTCTCAATATCCACATGTGCCGTCAAACCCGAGTATAACTTCTCTTCAATAGGATCAAGGAGGATTTCGGTTCTGTAATACTTCGTCCCGGTATTCGAAACCGTATGTGCCAGGGCAACCGAATCGACAATACCACTGATTTCTTTGTCTGGATACGCATCCACCTGAACCGCAGCTTTCTGACCCACCTGAAGTTTGGCAACATCCGCTTCATCGACTTCGGCAACAACCAGCATCTTCGAAAGGTCGGCGACTTCTATGATGACCGTCCCCGGATTATTCATGGTTCCAAAAACTACGACTTCACCAACTTCCGCATTAACTCGTGTCACCACACCGTCAATCGGAGAAGTGATAATCGTATATGTCAAAGCTTCCTGTGCTTCAGCGATTCTGGCATTAGCCGCCTCGATATTGTGCTCCAGGACCACCAAACCAAGCTCCGCGGCTTCGATTGTATGTTTGGAGGAATCATATTGTGACTGAAGCTCATCGACCCGAAGCTTGCTCTGATCGAAAGTTGACTGGCTTATATCCTTGGAATCCAGCAGTTCCCTCTGGCGTTCCAAATCTCGTTGCGCCTGTTTGAGCTGGGCCTCAAGACCGATTAAATTCGCTCTCTGGCCGGCAATTCTTGCTTTTTCAACTTCGAGCTGTGCCTCCTGCCCGGCACAACCGGCCTGAGCCGAACGCAACTGACTTTCCAGGTCTTTAGAATCCAGGCGAACCAGCACCGAAGCCGGCACCGGAGGATCGGCGTCAGGATTACCGCAGGTCACGGTATCGCCCTCTTCATACGGCAGTTCTTTAATTCGTGCCGAGACTTTAGCGCTGAGCTCGACTTTCGTCTTCGGCTCGATTTCACCCGGGGCACTGATAAATTCCGTCAAATCTCCTCGCTGCGGCTGCTCGGTCCGCACCATCGCACTGAAATTCATGGCGGTGCGTCTGGCCTTGATGGCTGAGATAGCAATAAAAACTATTACGAGCAATATTACAAACGTTATGATTATTTTGCGGGATTTCTTCACGCTATATCCTTTCCCGTTATACCTGATTCATAAAACAAAAATATGGTCGATTACATATCTATAAAGACGCGACATGCAACAAAACGTTGCGCCGTTTTTCAAAAAATTAGCGAGATATCAATTCGTATCGCAAATAAGCCTCGATATTCTCTAAGACAGCCCTGTTGCAAACAAAAAACACAACCTGAATCTTAAATTCCGCCGGATAAATAGAGAGAAAAAAGGTGGTATAATCATGATGAAATATTGTTTAATTATCTTACCTTTCAAATATCACGTGATTTTCCAGAGCAATAAGCGGATGCAATTATGCCCGCCAAATGTTACCGTTTTGTGACGATTTTGAACTTTTTCCTTAATTTTTGGCTTTTTCTCCCAAAAAACCTCCGGAAAACCGCGATACATCTACACTGCAAGCGAGAAAAAAACTTCCCTGATACTAAGACAACCAAGGCTGCACCTCAATCAGGATTAAAACTGGAAATAAGGAAAAATCTTATTCGGCGAGTTCATTTCACCTATTCGGCAACAGAGAATATCGGCGTTGCAGACTGCGGCGTATGCCGGCCTTCGATTTCAAACGGCTGGCCCGGCCCGCATCCGGCTATAAAAACCACGACAAAAGCAATCACAAGTACCATAATTACAGTCTTCATTAATTCTGCCCCAAAATATTTTTCTCGAAAAAGTCAGCACTTTATTCACAACTTTTCATCGTTCGCAAACTATCCACTCCGGCGGCATTCAGTATTGTACCGGCAAGCCCGGCCGGAGTCCATTTTAAAAAATCCATAGAACTGTCGCCTCTATCGAGAAAAATTTCGCAAAAGAGTCAAAAAAAGAGCGTCCCCGCGATATCAAAGCAGAAGCTCGGCAAGCGGCACGGCAACCCGGCGGAACTTGTCGGCGGGCAGCGTCACCGTTTTCCATTTGGGACTGCGGCGTTTCATGAAGCGGCGATAATCGTCCAGCCTGACACATAAGAATAAATATCTGTTCGCATCGAAATCGAAAATATCTCTGCCGTCGAAGTCAACGTCGATATTTTCCATTTTATAGGCAAAAACGAATACCGCCTTATGAGACGCTCCGAAAATTTCCTGCCACTTCGTCAGGCCCTCGATATCTTCGGCCGTCACCCACGATTCCAGGCAGGCAAGATTCGCAAGGGAAGTCCCCTTGAATGTTCTGCCTTTTACTTCGGTGATTATTATTCGTCCGTCAGGAAGGTACAATAAAAAATCGAAACTCTTGATATCCGCCTGTCCTGCGGCGGCCCTTTTGTGCTCGTCGAACGCAACGTATTCCACATTGTTGTCAATCAGCCAGTTCTCGAACGCCCGCTCGTAATGATTGGGGAAAAAATCTTTCATCTAAATTTATGATTTTTCAAGCCCGGCGAAAAACTTATCTTCTTCCACTTCTTCCTGCCGGCCCGTCACCATATCTTTGATAACAAGTTTTTTATCTTTGAACTCCTCGCCGATTATAATGCACTTTTTGGCGTTACTGTCAGAAGCCTGCTTAAGCTGTTTTGACAATTTGCCGGATTTATAGCTGAAATTCGCCGCAAAGCCCCTCGAACGCAACGCCATCGTTATTCCAACTGTTGCGTCTTTGAAACTTTCATCGACACACGCAACGAAATATTCCAACCGGGCCTCCGGCAACTGCTTTTCGAGAAGCCATTTTTCACGAAGCAGAATTTCCAGAACGCAATCGCCCATTCCCATTCCCGTTGCGGGTATCGCCGGGCCGCCGAAATCTTTCAGAAGATTGTCGTACCTGCCTCCGCCGCAGATTGCGCGAAGCTCACCGACGACGTCATGCACTTCAAAGACGATGCCAGTATAATAAGCAAGCCCGCGAACAATGCCGGGATCGAATATACAATAGTCACTCACTCCCATATTTTTAAGATATTCAAAAACCTGATTGATTTCATCAAGAGCGGTACGGGCGCATTCATTGGGGCCGATTAAATCAATCATTTGCTCGCTGGATTGTTCCGTCATGAATTTCAGGATTTTGTCCGATATGGATTTTTCCGGAATCTGCTCTATAAGCAGCTCTTCAAACGCATCGGCCGGCAATTTAGAGCTTTTATCGAGCAAAACATACAGGGCACCGAGCTTTTGTTCCGGGATGCCTAATCCCTTAAGAAAACCAGCCAAAAATTTTCTGCTTGATATTTTGACCTTGATATCTCTGTCGGTCAAACCCACCTGCCGCAGATAATCGACCGTCGTAAAAATCACTTCGGCATCGGCAAGAACGCTGTCTTCGCCGATAATATCGATATTCCACTGAAAAAATTCGCGAAGTCTGCCCTTCTGGGGACGCTCGGCGCGAAACAACCGAGGGACGGAGAACCATTTGACGGGTCTGGGCAGCGAATTTATCCGCTGGTTGACCATCCGTGCGAGCGTGGGTGTCATCTCGGGGCGCAGCGCCAGGTCCCTGCCGCCGCGGTCGGTCAGTGAAAAAAGCTGCTCGACGATTTCATCGCCGCTTTTTAACTGAAACATCTTCAAGTATTCGAAAATCGGGCCGTCGTACTCCTCGAAGCCGTTGCGCAGCGAGACTTTCTTCCAGCCGTCGATAATCCAGTTCCGAACGGCCATCTCCTGCGGATAAAAATCCCTTGTCCCCTTTACCGGCGGTATCTTCATTTTTTTGTCTTTTTTTTCTTTGTTTTCTTCTTTTCAGAGATGTTATTGCCGAATTTAATTTTTATGTATTCTTCCATCTGCCTGTCGTTGGTGAAATGCAGCTCGTATTCGTAATGACCCTCGACAAAATCGCAGTCCGAGTGATTGTAGCCCCGGCAGATTTTCGGCCTTTTATCGTAAATCCGGCAGAGATTCTCTTTTTCGGAATAATGCCGGCATTTGTTCTTGATATTAATATACCAATCTCCGTCCTCGACGAAAACGGTCACATCCTTATGGCACAGATACCATCTTATATCGTCGTAATCACCCTTATCTTCCGGTGTTTCAATCGGAAATGCAAAATACCTGCAACACAGGCCCGCACATTTATCACATTGTCCTTTTTTAGCCATCCAAATAAACTCCAATAAGAAAAACAGTTTCAGGCAACCGCCACACTATACGTTATTAGACGCCAATCGTCAAGAACGGCATAATCTCATATTTATCGGAAATTTCTTACATATAGGCCGGCAGTTTGGTATAATCTAACGAGATGTTGGAATCCCCCGTATTCTAACTGAAAAATGTGCCACAAAAAACGCTCTTACGATTGAAGGAGCAAAAAAATGCACAAGCGAAACGGTTTTACTTTGATAGAGCTACTCGTAGTTATCGCAATTATCGCACTTCTGATGTCTATTCTGATGCCGGCACTCCAAAAGGTAAAAACATCGGCAAAAGCGGTAATCTGCCAGAACAATCTTCACCAGTGGGCCATCGCCTTCGGCTCGTACGCCGATGAGCACAACGGCACATTCTGGAGTGGAGATATCAATGCCGGGCTGGATCAATATACATGGTGCATCCCGCTGAGAGAGTACTACAGCAACGAGACGGATATGCTTTTCTGCCCGATGGCAACCAAACTCAGAGGAGAAGGAGCCGTGGATCCTTATGCCGCATGGGGACCCCTGATGTGGGCTTCAGAACTGAACGGCAGCTACGGAATGAACAACTGGTGCACGAATCCGCCGCCGGATATGGAATTTATACATAGCTCCGAACCCACTAAAAATAACTGGAGGAACGTATATAATTTAAAGAACGCGAACAAAATACCATTATTCCTGGATTGCGCGTATATTGAGTGTAAACCTTATGATACCGACGGACCGCCGGAATACGAAGGCGACATATCGGAATATATGGTCAGTGGAAAACAAATCAAACGCTTCTGTATGAACAGGCACGATGGTTATGTCAACGGGCTCTTCCTGGATTTTTCGATCAGAAAAGTCGGACTTAAGGAGCTCTGGACATTGAAATGGCATAAATACTTCGATACGAGCAACTACTGGACCACGGCCGGCGGCGTGCAGCCTGAAGACTGGCCCGAATGGATGAGAGGATTCAAGGATTATTGAACCTGATACTTTGAAATCATAAAATACATATTATTTACAGTTTCGTTCATACAAATTTATAACAGCCGCCGATTAAGACTACTGAAGTTTCCCCGCTTTCGAATTTAGTTAAAATAGAAAAACAGGTTTTTGTGTAACCGCGATTAAAGGAAGGGCAGACAGGTATATTTTCAATTGCGTGTTTGCAGTGGCTTTAATAATAAGGTATAATTCTGCCTCGATGAAAAATTTGAAATCTCTGGACTTTGTTGGAAATATCCGAATTGGTAATAATGAAATATAAAATTAAATGGATTATATCGGCTCTGATTGTTTTATCGGCGGCTCTTTCAACCGCACGGGCCGAGACGTGGCGACTTGAAAACAACGGAAGCTGGCAGGAGGTCTCTGCACAGAATCAGGACAGGTTCCTGATGGAAGTCGCCGAAGCCAAAAAGTTAGTCAATACGGGGCAGACAAAAGCCGCCCGCAAAGCGTTCGAGAGGCTAAAAAAACAGTTCCCGGAAATCGCCGGAGCCGATTTGGACAAATATATCAAGGCCGAGCTGCTTTTATCCCAAAGAAAGCTTACCAGAGCGGCAAGAACTTACGACAAACTGCTAATCAATTACCCCCAGACAAAGCTTCGCACGGCATCTCTGGAAAGAATGTTTGCAATCGGGACGGCCTATTTAGGCGGCCAAAAGAAAAGGGTGCTATGGTTGCTCGATATTTCCGGAAATGCCGAGGGCATCAGAGTTATGGAAAAAGTGACCGATCATGCCGGCATAGATTCGGAAATGGGTCTCGAAGCCGCGGTCGCAGTCGCACGGAACTACGAAAAAAGAAATAAATTCCAGGAAGCGTATCTCAAATGGTGGGAAATATCGCTGGAATGGCAGACCGGCACAATCTACAGAGACGCCCTGCTCGGAATGGCACAGGCAAAACAGGCCATATACAACGACCATCCGGAAGCAAAAAGACCTTTTTACGACGCCTCATGTCTTAAAAGCGCCAAGAGTTATTATGAAAAATTCCAGCTAATATACCCGGAAGAAGCAAAAGAGCTGGGTATCGAAAAAATACTTGAAGAGATTTACGAGCAATTGGCGTATAAAGAATATATAATAGGTCGATATTATCAAAAGACCGGCAATAAAACATCCGCCAATCTTTATTATAATATGGTGGTAAGCAATTCGCCGGAAAGTGCCGCCGCGGACCTGGCAGAAGATATGCTCGATATTAATATCAAAAACAATTAAAAAAAATGAAAAAATTAAGTCCTGAAAATATTCCTACATATCCTGCTTATATTTACGCAAAATTCGCAGCGCCGGCGCTTTTATCCTGCTGCGTTTGCCTGAGCTCGATACTTTGCGGATGTGCCGCATTTAGCGGCTATTCCAACGAATCGCTGTACCCGGACAACGTAAACAGCGTGTGCCTGAAAATGTTCGACAACCAGACTTTCCGCCGGGGTATCGAATACGAGCTTTCCGATGCACTCTCGAAACGCATCGAGGCCGAGACTCCGTACAAAATAATCTCCGACCAGAGCAGGGCCGATACGATAATAAGCGGCCAAATCTTATCCATCTGGGAATTTGCAATAAGTACCGAGCGCGAAACCGGCAGAATTCTGGAAAAAGAAGTCGAAATAAAGGCGGTGGTGAACTGGAAGAACCTAAATACCGGGGAGCTGCTTATTGATAACCAGACCGTAAGCTCCTCTGCGACCTATTCGGAGTATCAGATGCAGGACTTTAAGTACGGTTCGAGCCTTGCGGCAAACAAAATGGCCGTAAAAATCGTAGAACTGATGGAAAAGAAATGGTAATATCGATAAATTTAATACGAAATGCCGAACATGACCGACAAGCAAAATAAAAGGCCGACTCCGCCGCCGACGCCGCCCCGCGGTCCGATAAAAAGACCGGGCCAGAAAACGCCGCTGCCCAACTATAGACGCGGCCCATACACTTATATAATCGTTTTAGTCCTGTTTCTTTTGTTTTACGGGATTTTCCAGGGATTCAATAAAAAAGACGAAATAACATGGAGCCAGTTTGTTAAATACGTCGCCGATGCCAACCAGATCGAGAGCATCGAAATCGACGAAACCAAGATCACTGGTAAATTCAGACCTAACACCCCCGGCAGAGACCCAAAAGCGCCGCTTGATTTCATCGTAGAATACAAACAAGAATGGGTTCCGGAGAATTATCTTTTGGAGCTGGTGGGAAAAAGCGGAGCAGACGTCGTCGAATTCGCCCCACAACGCATCTGGTTGTCTCTCGTTATACAAATCCTGCTGCCGCTTCTGATTGTTATAGCGTTCTTTTACTTTTTCTTCATCCGCAATCTTCGCAGCGGCGCCGGAGGCATGCTCATGTCGTTCGGTCGAAGCAAACACCGATTACACGGCAAAGACAGGGTCAAGGTGACATTTGCCGACGTCGCCGGCGTCGAGGAAGCGAAGGATGAAGTCGCCGAAATAATCGAGTTTTTGAAAAATCCGAAGAGATTCCAGCGTCTCGGCGGGCGCATCCCCCGCGGCGTTTTGCTGGTCGGCCCGCCCGGGTGCGGCAAAACCCTACTGGCAAAAGCTATCGCCGGACAGGCGGACGTGCCGTTCTTCAGCATCTCCGGCAGCGATTTCGTCGAGATGTTCGTCGGAGTCGGGGCGTCCCGCGTGCGGGATTTGTTCAAACAGGCGAAAGAAAATTCGCCGTGCATTATCTTCCTCGACGAAGTCGATGCAATCGGGCGAAAACGAGGAGCAGGATTCGTCGGAGGCGGCCACGACGAGCGGGAACAAACGCTGAACGCCATACTGGTCGAGATGGACGGCTTCGACACCAACGACCAGGTAATCGTCATAGCGGCGACAAACCGCGCCGACATCCTGGACCACGCCCTGACGCGTCCCGGGCGGTTCGACAGGCAGATTTTCGTGCCGCTGCCGGACTTGAAAGGACGGGTCGATATTCTAAAAGTGCACGCAAAGAAAGTAAAACTGGGACCCAACGCCAATCTCGAAAGACTCGCGAGGGGCACACCGATGTTCAGCGGTGCGGACCTGGCGGCGATTATAAACGAAGCCGCACTTGCGGCGACAATGGCCAACAAAGACTCGATTGAAATGGCCGATTTGGAAGAGGCACGTGACAAGGTCAGATGGGGCAGAGCTAAAAAGAGCAGAGTCATCGACAAAAAAGAAAAAGAAATTACCGCCTATCACGAGGCCGGCCATACGCTTGTACAGTCAATGCTCAAAGATGCGGACCCGCTGCATAAAGTCAGCATAATTCCCCGTGGGCCGATGGGCGGAGCAACGTTCGCCCTGCCGGAGAAGGACAGAACGATATTCACGAAAAGATATTGCATGGCACTGTTACAGGTCTGCTTCGGCGGAAGAATCGCCGAGGAAATATTCTGCGACGATATCTCAAGCGGCGCTCAGGCGGATATTCAGCAGGCCACCAATATTGCAAAACAAATGGTATTATCATGGGGGATGAGCAGCGAGCTGGGTTTAATCAGTTACGGGCCGGATACGGGCCTCAAAGACATGATGTATCTGATGCCGAGCGAAAAGGAATATTCGGAAAAAACCGCCGAATCTATCGATGCCGAAGTCAAAAAGATTACCGATGAGGCACGTAAAAAAGCCAGGGAACTGATCGAAAAAAACAAAGACAAGCTCGAACAGATAGCCCAAGCCCTGCTGAAATACGAAACTCTCGACGCCGACGATGTAAAATTAATTTTGGAAGGCGGCTCTCTGACCAAACCGACCGTCGGCGATTTACTGGCCGCCGAACAGGCCAAAAGCCAACAGAGCGAACCCGGTAAGGAACAGCCAGAGCAGTCGGCCAACTGATTTTTTGTTTTATAGCTTCCGGTGCATCATGCGGGAAGGAACTCCGGCAAAATTTAGTCTGCTTCTCGCCGCCTCGGTATTATTCGCGGGCGTATTAACGGTCGTTTCCCACTCACGAGAGCAGGATGCCAATTCAACCGAGGCGATAAATCCGGCGGCTTCCGCCGCAGCCGCGGAATTGGCCAGGTACGAGCAGGAATATTCGTCCGCACGGATTGAGCCTGCCCGTATGGACTCGCAGTACGGTATCGCCGTAATATTTGCCGGCACCGACGACCTGCATTACTACGCAAAATCCGAAACCGCTCCGGCACCCGGCTTCGAGCTTAAAGTGCAGGCAAAATCGGATGTATTCGATTTCGGCAAGCCGCTTTTTCCGACATGGAGCGTTATTACCGATCCGTTAGGCAAAAAAGTCGAAGTTTATGTCGGCGAATTCGTCGTATTTATTCCAATCCAACAGACTGAAGAGCCGGTGGAAACCGCCGCCGAAGCCGATGTCACCATTACCGGCCTTGCCTGCACGAGCGCTATCTGCCTGCAGCCTTTCGAGCAAATACTGCAAACAAAAATTGACTGGAGCCTGCGCGAATCATGGCCGCAGGTCAGCCTTGAGAGTTCCGCCGGAGAGGACGAGCCTCGAACAGGTTCGACCCAGCCTGTATGGCTCGCTTTGTCTCTTGCGTTCGTGGCGGGCCTGGCACTGAATATTATGCCCTGCGTCTGGCCCGTATTGCCGCTTATCGTGATGCGCATCGTCGGCCAGGCGAAAAAACGCCGCGGCGTATCCGTCACTATGGGGCTTGCGTTTTGTCTGGGGATACTGTTATTCTTCGCGCTTCTCGCCGGGACAAATATTGTCCTGAAGGTTTTCTACGGGACGGTCCTCCAGTGGGGCGACCAGTTCCGCAATCCGACTATCGTCGCCGTGATGTCACTACTGCTGGTTTTGCTGGCCATGTTTATGTTCGGCGCTTTTACAATCACCGTACCGGCGGCGATTTCAGGCAGGCAAGCATCAGGCAAAGGATACGTCTCGTCCGTCGGGATGGGTTTTCTGGCGGCGATTTTAAGCACGCCGTGCAGCTTCGGGATTTTAGCCGCAGCTTTTGCATGGGCGCAATCGCAGCCCCTTGCCCCGGCGACTATTGCGATAATGGTCATCGGTATCGGCATGGCGCTGCCTTATGCCGTCCTGACCTCGATACCGGGACTTCTTAATCGCCTGCCGAAGCCGGGCCGATGGATGGAGCTGTTCAAGCAAGGTATCGGTTTTGTGCTGCTCGTTATCGCCGTCAAACTCGTGACCGCCCTGCCGGAGACACGAACGAGCGGCGTTTTGTACTTTGCGGTAGTTCTGGCTTTCTGCGCATGGATGTGGGGAAGCTGGGTCGGTTTCGGCACAAGGCCGGCGAAAAAATGGCTCGTGCGGGCTATGGCGGTGCTGCTGGCGGCAAGCGCGGGCTGGACATTTTTACCCGCACCCTCCGCCGAGCTTATCGACTGGCAAAGCTACGATGACGGCACGATAGTTCAAACGGCCATCGAACAGGGACAGCCCGTCCTGATTAAATTTACCGCCGACTGGTGCCTGAGCTGCCAGGCGGTCGAAAAAACAGTTTACTCCCGTAAGGACATCTCCGACCTAATCAAGCAAAAAAACGTCCTTGCCATCAAAGCCGACACAACACAAAAGGGTTTCCAGGCAACAAAAGACCTGCAGAAAACTTATCACGAGCCGGGCGTGCCGGTGACTATGCTCTTTATCCCCGGCTCTGTCAGGGCAAAGCCAGACTTCGCCGATCCTGTGACCGGCGAAATTAAACCTCTCAAATGGCGCGGGATACTTTTCGCCTCAGAGCTGAAAAAAAATCTCGAAAAACTGCCCGACAAACCTGAGCCGCAGAGCCCACAGAGATCACAGTGAACTTTCTTAGACACGGATTTCACTGTATTTCAGTTTTGTAGTGTGGCGGCTTGCCCCACCGACAAAAAAACGTCATTGCGAAGGAGCTTGCCCCAGAGGGGCAAAGCGACTACGGCAATCTTTTATGTCATTCCTTTGAAAAAAGGAATCCATTCCATTTCTTTATTCACAAATTGATTGTGTTTTTAGATTGATTTATCACCGAG
>JAFGBG010000138.1 GCA_016933295.1 Sedimentisphaerales bacterium
ATTGGTGATAACAAAGTCTGCCCGAGCCAGCGACACCATACAAACACACATTAATAAAACAAATAATACTTTTTTGCACATCATAAATCTCCTCAAAAAATATTACATGATAGAAACAAACGACAAAGATTTTTACCTCAATTGCGTTTCAACATATATCTGCCCAGGATAATGTTTATTGATTTGACTATACCTCCTTCCTTCAAAACTTCTCAATAATTGAAAGGTAAAAACCAAAAACTGCCGAACTTTTAACACCGACAGTTCGACTCTAACAGTTTATTGTTAGTATCTTGAATAAATTAAATATATGCTAAAAAAAGGCTTTATAAGCAAAAAAACGCCAAAAACAACCTTAATATTCCTACCTAATACAGCTCTATTTATACCAAATTAGAGGCTTTCACGTCAAGAAAATTTTGCGATTCTTCGGTCATCTGCAAAAAAACGCCGTTTTATAGGGATTCTAATCGTATAAATCCCTTATTATCCTTGATTTTGGGTATATTTTATTCGTATCTTCATCAACCAACAAAAAAAGGGCCTATACCTAATTGAAGAGGCATAGGCCCAATATTTACACAAACACAAAATCGACTGTTCGAGTTTACTCTGTTCCAATCATTGAGAACGCAATGGCATCAAATTTCAAATCGGCTCCCCTATAGGAGATTTCCAGATTATATGTGCCAGCCGCCATTGTAAATTCCACCGGAGGTTCGGCACCACCCTCATTTTTAACCTCCTGCGACCAGTGCCAATAATCTCCGGTCGGTATATCATTGAAGTGCAACCAGCCATTCGCCAGAGGTGTAACTGCCGGCTGAACAGTAGCTCCCTGGATACGAACCCAGCATGAGTCGTCAGTGCCAGGGAATGCAATCCGGAAACGTGCCGTATAGGTTCCACTTTCTTTGACTTCGAATGGAATAGTGACCGTGCCATTTGGATACGGCGGAGCAGCACCTTGGTCTGCAGTACCGGATACGGTGCTTACATACTGGCCACCCGAAGCGTTCGGATCATCATACTTCATCATAGGTGAAGTGACTGTACCGGTTTCCGCCTCAATCCATATTTCTTCAGTAATCTCAGGTGCTGTACCATACAATCTTATCTCGTCAATTAACACAACACCTGAACTGCCTGATCCACCGGACCTCTCAACACTAATAGACAACGTCGAAACGTTAGTCAGATTAATACCTGTCAGGTCAACAATCATCGGTTTCCATTGTGGTCTGGAAATATCACCTTCGTATGGGAACCTGGAATTACCAACACTCACATATAACTTGTCATTACCAGTATTACCCGGATCGCCATGAATCCAGAGAACCAATGCCTTTGGCGAACCTATAGACCAATTACTGCCAATTGGCAGGACACCGGGATTGATTGAAACTACTGATGAACTTGCACTGGTGTTATTATATAAAATCGGCACAGACTGATTTCCGTCATAAACATTATCGGTCTCCATAGGATTGCCCGTAAGATAACCGATTGCCGAGCCGTTTACCGCCGGATTATCATACCCGTCCGACCAGGTTAAATAGACTAAGTTACTGCCTTCTTCGCCTTCGAGGATATCATTGTATGCCTCGAAATCTTCAACAACAAGATATTCCTCAGTGGTGAAACTCCAGACATCGCCTTCCCATTCGACAGTAGTTTCGGCATTATTGACTTCATTAACTTTCCAGAAGTATGCACTGCCTAACTCAAGGGAGGGACTGTAACTGTTCTGGCTGACGGTTGTAGCAGAAGCAGTTCCGTCCATTACGGCCTGCTGGTCGGTGCTCAAATACACCTTGTGCTCAGCGGCTTCTCTGCCGGCTCTCCAGCTGAGAGTTGTATTAACAGCAATACCCGTTGCCCCATCATCAGGACTTGGCTGTCTTGCACTAACTGGTACGTAAAGGAAACGAACCTCACTCAGACCATACAATGGATAGTCCGGGAACCAGTTGCTTGTAGCATTAATTTTGACAAACTTTGCCGCTGTTCCGCCAAAATTAACTGTGATATCAGAGGCATAACCATTCTGACCGGGTGCCTGTGGAAACACCATCGGATCGCCCAACTGGGTCCAATTTGTACCATCGGTCGAATATTCAACAGTGACATCTTTGAAACCTAAACTGGCGAGAACAGAATCGCCATTATAGTTCCAAACTATCATCTCGTCCAAGGTATAGAGCTTGTCGAATTCATATTGTATCCAGATCGGTCCGGTATCAGTATCACTGGTGAGCCACATACCTTCAACTTCCAAAGAGTGCAGGTCATCAACCAGACCCGACTCGTTAATGGTATTTTCAGGTTCCTGGCCTTCCGCATAACTGGAAGCAGTAGCGATGATATTTGTGCCGGAAATGGGTATCGAACGGCTCTCGACTGTAAAGCTCCACACTGGTCCAGTAAAAATAGTGTTATCCGGTGCGGCATTAACTTCGTCAACTCGCCAGAAATACTCCTGACCGAATTCAAGACGACCCGGTTCGAAGCTATTGACATCAACGCCCGGGCCGATTAACAGAGAGCTGCTCGCATCGGCGTTATTGACGTCGTCTAAAACCGTACCTACATACACATTATGCGTAGCAGCAAACGGTCCCGGCGTCCAACTAAGGACAACATCGCGACTTACATCATCATCACCATCCGACGGTTTTGGACCGGTAGCAGGCCCCAGAGGCGTACCACCTTTCATCGCCAAGTCAACATCGGCATCCGTCAGGGCATGGTCGTACATCTGAGCATCGTCGAGCTTGCCGACGTAGGTACGGCTGGCATTGGCCATTTGCCCCAAATATATGACACTAAGTTGATAGCTGCTGGAATTGTATGCCGATTGGGAAATTATAACACCGTCAACATACAACTTAACACTACCGTCACCCCACGTAGCTGCAACATGATGCCATTGCTGATCACCCATTAATAATGGATTCACAGGAGCAGTACCGGCAGCCCCCTTCGTTGGATCCGTATGAAGGAACGTGTTTGGATTGGCAATCGCAAAAAACGAAAGCTCGCCACCTCTCCAGTAAGTGCCCGCAGATTCGAGATGAACGTGCATTTCATTTTCCGCTCCGAAACCGCCGCCGGTGGTATTGTCGCCGGCCCAGAATATCGTGTAGATTGCCGTCGGCACATCTGTATTCATCCAGAATGCCACCGAACCGATATCCGAAGTGAGCCCCATTTCAGCAGCCGGCAAAGTTATATTGCAGCCACCGGTTAATTCCAATGCACCATCAAGGTATCCGGCTACCCAGTTCGTACTGCCGTTAATGGTACCATCGTAGCCGTTACCGCTCGAGTCGGCAGCAGTAGTTCCGAAAGTCTCGTTGAGCTTGTAGTGAACCACAAGCTCGGCCGATGCACTTGCCGCCAGACTTAGCACAAAAATAAAACATATCAGACATATTACTTTTTTACACATAATTTTCCTCCCTAACAACAGAACTATACTAAATCGACCAATAACGACTTTTACCCTACCTGAATAAAACATTTATCTGCCCAGGATAATGCTTTTGGCTGAATATAAACTCCTTTTAATTAATACAACAGGTAAAGTCATTATTTCGGAGTACACAACACCGACGGCCTAAATTAATCGTAAAACAAAATATCTACAGGAACTATCTCCAACACATACTATTCTTCGAGAATGGCCTGGTCATCCAAAAAAGCATACAACTGGATATCATCAATTAAAATCTTTCCAGAACCACCTGCTGCCTGCGTTCTTTCGAATCCTATTGTTATTTCAGTAATATTATTAAGACCGACATTGAATTCCGAAATATCGATATCCCATTGCTGCCATGTTTGCCTGAGCAAATTATTTGGATCACCATCGTAAGATACTTTTGCATTATTAAGCTTGACATACATTTGCTCTGTTAAAGCATTGTTCGGGTCACCATAGAACCAGAAAGACAACGTATCGGGTGAAATTGCAGACCAGTCCCGACTGATTCCCAAATCATCCGTACTTGCAGTAACCTCAGAAACCTGGGCGGTGGTGTTATTGTAAAATAACGGAACCGATTTTTCACCCCGATGAAAAATTTCGCTGTCAAGCGAACTTCCCTGAACATAACCCATAGTCGAACCGTTTGTAGAGGGAGAATCATATCCGTCAACCCAGGTCATATATACAAGATCGCTGCCTTCCTCACCTAATGGAATGTCATTGTAAGACTCGAAGTCATCCAAAACAAGATACTCCTGAGTCGAGAAACTCCATATACTACCGGCCCATATCGAGGGAGTTTCGGCATTATTCACCTCGTCCACACGCCAATAGTAAACCTTGCCGGGATTGAGTGATAACGGGCCGTATTTAGTCTGGTTGGCCGTTATAACATTTACGGTTCCATTTATAACGGCCTGCTCATCAGAACTAAAATAAAGCTTATGTTGAGCCGCCTGTCGTCCGGTTATCCAGCTAAGTGTCGTATCCAGAGCGGCATTTCTCGCTCCATTCTTAGGTTCGGGGCTTCTTGCTCCGAAAGGCATAACAAGGAAAACGACCTCACTCAAACCGTATTTATTAAAGGTGCTGATGCCCCAATTGCTGTTAGCGGTAATCCTGACCGACTTAATTAGAATACCGCCGAAATCAACGATGGTATCTGCGGCATAATTATTTTTACCCGTCGCCTTCGTAAATTCCGGAACTCCTTCAAGTATCTCCCACGTTTCTCCATCAGGCGAATACTCGACGGTAACATCTTTGAAACCGTATCCGGTAAGAAACAGCGGGCCGTTGTAGTTCCATACATTCATTTCATGTAATTCGTAAACTTTGTCGAAATCATATTGAATCCATGCTGTTCCCGGATCTCCAGGCTCACTAACCCACATACCCGAGGTAGAATTCGAATGCAGGCCGTCAATCATACCTGAATTGTTTACCGTATTCTCAGGTCCCTGGCCTTCTGTCTGGCTCGAAGCTGTTACAGTGATATTCTCACCGGGAATTTGGTGAAGGAACGGTTCGAGGGTAAAATTCCACACGCCACCCTTGAAAATTGTCAAGTCCGGTGGTGAATTGACTTCGTCAATCCGCCAGTAATATTTCTGGCCATATTCAAGAACCCCGGGATCATAAGTGTTGGCATCATGGTCCCGAACAGCAAGAACACCTAATTGATTGGTTCTATCGGCGTTATTGACATCTTCTAAAACCGTTCCGAAATAAACATCATGTTTATCCGCAAATTCTCCCGGTTTCCAGCTAAGAACCACATCCTTAGGTACATACGTGGATCCATTTGCAGGTTGCGGCAAAGAACTATAACTGATCACATCCCCAACAATAATCCTGATCTCTTCCGGCGCCAAGGCCCTTTCATAAATGCGAATATCATCCATCAATCCGGTATAATAATGTAAATGTATGGTATTGGCCCCTAAGGTAATCGATGGATTCTGAGTCAGTGGATTAGTATTCTCCAATGCGCCTGTAGTATCGAGAACACCATCGATAAATATCGAAACATCTCCTGAATCGACCGATCTGGTCAACGCTATATGAACCCAATCACCTGTTACTACGCTCTGTTCCGTTGGGCCAACTGAATTATTGCCGGCTCCGAACATCAATTCCGTATCTACTAATGCCAATATAAAATCATTATTAGTAGCACCGCCTAAAACACCCGCAAAAAACAATCCGTCTCCGCCCGTCGCCGGATAATCCCCTACTGCCGCGTCTCCGGGAAGACTCGTCTTGATCCAGGCCATTAAGGTAAAATCTGTCCCGACCATACGGTCGACAACAATATAGTCGTCAATACCATCAAACTCAAGAGCTTGTGCGTCTATTCCAAAAACCCATTCCGGATTACCGTTAATAGTACCATCGTAGGCATTACCGCTGGAATCATAAGCGATTTCGCCCGAACCCTCATCAAGTTTCCACCACCCGACAAGGCTTGGATCCTGAGCACCAAACACATATACATTACTCAGATTGAAAATAACAACCAAGCAAGCTAAATAAACCAACCTTCTATACATAGCAATCCTCCTTTAGGCTAAAGAGCCGTCAATAGTAAGTAAGCTTTATTATTTCATAAAAAAGTGTATATAAAGAATGATATTATTGTGACCTGATCTCCTTCCTTCCAAAAACTTACAACGGGAACGCGAAACCAAAATTCCGAGCATAGAAAACAACGATTTGACTTTGCTATGCCCTTCTTTGACCTCTTAATAATCAAAATGAACTTAGCTTACGCAAAACCAATATCCACAGGTATATCCCTTTATGTTAAGGTATAATATATTGATACAATATAAATTACTTGTAGTCAAGAAATTTTTCCACTGATCCGACGGTGTTTACACAAGTCCCTTATCAATAAGGACATATAACAAAAAGAGATGTCCTTCAGATGAAATTACAATGAAATATGTAACTTGCCGCCGAGCAACAATTTTAAGTTTTTTCAAAGTAAGGGATTAATAATACTACGGTAACCTCTCCCGGCAAGTAGACTTTGGAGGAATATTCGTATATTACGATGAAAATGAGCTATGTTAAAGGGATAGAAAACTCCTACCGAAGGACAAAAGACCTCGGCGCCGATGGTATCAATGCACCCTATGGGAATATGCCATTACCAAAATGATCGACAGTCTCTGCTGCGGCGGCGGTATTTTGGACAGACGAACATCATTAGGGACCTATACAAAATTAATCTGTATAGGCCCTCAAAAACCTAAAATCTCTTCTGTTAACTTTCGCTTTTGTAAGCTTTATAATCGTTGTAACTTCACCTTATAACAACTGATCGGCGAGGAAAAGAAGCTCACCTTCGGTCAAAGCCCTGTCATATATACGGACCTCGTCTATTTGACCTGTAAATTCCCTTTGAACATTGGTACCATTCTCGTTGAATGCGCCAATCGCCGCGTTTCCGAGGATTAGATTGGCCAACGGGGCGTCGAGCTCTCTTGTAACCTCCGCCACACCATTCAGATACAGAGTTATTGCCGACTCCGAGACGGTCAATGCCATGTGACTCCAGGTGTTCGGCGGAATTACGGTAGTACCCTGCAGGTCACTACCGGCACCGTTAATACCCACATTCACTACGCCGTTTACTATCTTAAAATGAATTGCTCCGGCAACCCAGTTATTCGTATTTATACCGCCGGAATAAGTTAACGATGTTTGATCGATGGTGGGATAGACAAACATTGAGTAGGTAACCTGACCAAACACGGCATCCTGACCGCCTATTCTCGGTATCGATACGGCGTCGTCGATCCCATCCAGAACAAGCACGCCGCCCTGAACAACCGCATCATCCAGAAATGTGCCGTTATATCCGTTGCCTGTAGCGTCAGCGGCATCGGCATCAAATGGATAGTGTGCGACAAGACCGGCATTGCCCGGATCCACCGGTTCCGGTATCGGCGGAGCAAGCCGATACAAGCGAATATCATCGAATAACACGGTACCTGTGCCGCCTGTTGCACCTGTACGCTCAAAGCCTATAGTAAAGGTCGTGACATTAGCAAGACTGATACCGAGAGATGCAAGATCGATATTCCACTGATTCCACCGACGTATGCCTATGTTATCCATGTGGGCATATTCTACCTTGACACCGTTAATCTTCACATACATCTGTTCGGTGGTAGCGTTGTCCGGATCGCCTAAGAACCAGAGCACTAATGTCTCGGGAGAGCCCGCTGTCCAATCCGAACCGATCGCCAGATCAGCGGGATTTACAGTAACCTCGGACAAGCTCGCCTGGCTGTTATTGTACTCCACCGGCACAGATCGCCCACTGCCATGAACGAGCGTTGTCTCGAGAGAACCGCCTGAGACGTAACCCATGACGGAGCCGTTGACCGAAGGATTATCATAGCCATCTGTCCAGGTCAAATAGACTAAGTTGCTGCCTTCCTCGCCTTCGGGAATATCATTGTAGCCCTCGAAATCGTCGACAACAAGATAATCCTCAATGGTGAAACTCCAGACTTTACTCGGCCAAATATCGGTACCGTTGACCTCGTCCACACGCCAATAATAGGTGCTGCTTAAATCGAGAGATAACGGACCGTAGCTGTTCCGGCTGATAGTAGTAGCGGAAACGGTTCCATCCATTACGGCCTGCTCATCAGTACCGATATATACATTGTGCTCGGAAGCTTCTCTGCCCGCTCTCCAACCGATAGTCACATTCACAGGAACATTCGTTGCCTCGTCTATCGGACTGGGTTCTCTCGCACTGACAGGGATATATGAGAATCGTACCTCGCTGAGACCATAATCTGTGAAAACGCCGTTGCTCCAGTTGCTGGTAGCAGTAATCCTGACATACTTAGCCGCCAAACCGTTAAAAGGAACGATAGTATTAGCGGCATAATTGTCTTTGCCGGTCGCCACGGTAAATTCGGTAACATCAGGAATCTGTGTCCAGCCGGTACCATCGGTCGAATACTCGACGGTCACATCCTTTAGGCCGGAGAGACGAAGAGCACTTGGTCCATTATAGTTCCATACCAGCATATCCTGGAGCTTATATACTTTATCGAATTCGTACTGTATCCATACCGGTAAGGTCGCATCCGGATCTGTGAGCCACATATAATCGACGTTTTTCGAATGCAAATCTCCTGTCATGCCTGAGTTATTGATAGTATTTCTTGGATTATAACTTATCTCATCCTCGTAGTAACTGGAAGCGGTGGCTTTTATATTAATAGGAGGAATCGAATAGGCAAGCGGCTCGACTGTAAAGCTCCAAACGTCACCTTTGAAGACGGTATTATCCGGCGGAGCGTTAACTTCATCCACGCGCCAGAAATACTCCTGGCTGAATACCAGACGACCCGGTTCGAAGCTGTTGACATCAACGCCCGGACCGATTAACAGGGAGCTGCTTGCATCGGCACTGTTGACATCATCGAAGGAGTTTCCGAGATATACGTTGTGCTTGTCGACAAACTGCCCCGGCGTCCAGCTAAAAGTCACATCTCGGGGTACATCGGTCGTCTCATCCACAGGATATGGTGTAGAAGCGACACCGGGAGCTATACCTGCCATCGCCGATTGTATCTCTTCATAACTGAGCGCGTGGTTATAAAAGCGTACATCGTCAAGCTTACCACTAAAGAATTGCTCCGGGCCGGTATTAGCCATATTGGATATGGCTCCTATATATAGATTTTGCGTCGCGGATGTTAATGTCTCTATATTGGTGTCCCATTCGGCATCTACTTCTCCATCAAAATAAATCAACTTTTTGTTGCCTTCATTGTCATATATACAGGTAATATGAATCCATTCATTCAGCGGAGGGACAGAAGTACTCGGGCTATCTTCTACATCATCACTGACATGACCTATTCCCCTTGTCGTAAATGATAATACATTGGTTGGCATTGTGTACGTATCGGGATATTGAGTTGACCACCAGCTGCCGAACCTTCGAAGGCACCAGCCGACACCATCACCGCGAATGCCAATAGGACTGCAACCCCACTCTACCGTCCAGTCTTCAATATTCGCCCAGAGACCCACACTGAAACTACCTGTCGGATTAAACGCCGGATCCGAGCCAATCAGCACGCAGTCATCGGTGCCGTCAAACCATAATGCCCCCCCGATAACACCCTGGATCCAAAGCGGTCCGTTTTCCAGAGCCCCGTCAAAGTCACCGGCTGAGTCTTTGGCGATAGTTCCCGAACCGTCATCAAGCTTCCAGTGTGCCACCAATTCGGCTGGGGCATAGTTGGATATAATTAAAACAAAAATAATAGAAAGTGAAAAAATCAATTTCCTACACATAATATATCTCCTTCAGAAAAACTGAAAAAAAATATGTATTAATAACATACCGGTGAAACAATCGTTTATAATGATCTTAGAGAAAGAACTCCTTCCTGAAAACTTCATACCCAAGCGACACTGTTCTTTAGAATTTAATTCGGCCTTATATTTAAGCCACTCTGTAAACTTTCGCCTGCAGAATTGTATAATGTTCTAATTTTATGGTTTTTTTCGTCCGTACTACAACCGACATCGGAACTAAAACTTTCCGTCTGCTTAGCAGGTTATGCATGGAGATTATGCTCAAGAAGCTAAAATACTAACAGCGCAAACCGTACTTTAACTTCAATCCGGAAAACACACCTCATCCTTGTTTTAATTATCACAATGGCATAAATCAGTTACATTTATACAAAAATATTATAAATAATATCGGCCTATATAAATCGTTATTTTGCGCAAAAAATACGTCATTTTGCGCATTGACCTTTCCAATACGATAATATATTATATCAATATATGTCAAAGATTCCTAAAGTCATCTTTCTGGTCGAAATATCCAGAGCCTACGGGCGGGGTTTGCTCCGCGGCATTGCCAAGTACTCAAAGCTTCACGGCCCCTGGCTGTTTTTTATGGGGCCGGAATTCTATGTCAAAGGGATAGAACACTCCTACAGATGGATGAAAGACCTCGACGCAGATGGTATTATCGCACCCCTCTGGGATGATGCCATTATCAAAATGATCGACAACCTCGGTCTTCCGGCGGTTATTTGCGGGATAGAGAAGCCCAGCTTAAACGCCTGTCGTGTTGTCACCGATGATATTGCAGTCGGTCGGACCGCCGCGGAGTATTTCCTGGAACGCGGTTTTCGAAGATTTGCTTACTGCGGCTTCGATGATGCGATTTGGTCCCAAAGAAGAGGGCGAAGCTTTAGCATAAATGTCACTAATGCCGGCTTCGAGACTTATACCTATCAGCGAAATACTGCCGAACACCGACAGTCGCCGGAAGGAGAACAGAAAATCATTTCCGGATGGCTTCAATCCCTGCCGAAACCTGTCGCCATCATGGCATGTAACGACGACCGAAGCCAGGACGTGCTGGCTGCATGCAGACTCGCTGAAATAGAAGTTCCCGCAGAAGTGGCCATTCTTGGCGTGGATGACGACGAACTAATCTGCGACCTGTCATATCCGCAATTGTCGAGCATCGCCGTAAACACTGAAAGAGCAGGCTACGAAGCGGCACGTGTCCTTGATAAGCTAATGAGCGGGCAACAAATAAAAGAGTCCGAAAAGATCGTATCCATCTCTCCATTACACGTTGTCAACAGGCAATCTACGGATATTATGGCGATAGAAGACCAGTATGTGGCGGAATCGGTCCAGTTTATACGCAAGCATTCACGAAAAGTCATCCAGGTCGGTGACGTGGCCGAAGCTGTAGGATTATCCCGGCGTGCGCTCGAGCAACATTTTCGCAAGGTGCTAACACACTCGGTACATGATGAAATAAAATTCACTCGTGTCAACCAAATGGCGGATTTACTGATTAGTACCAATTTAACAATGTCACAAATCGCACGTTTTTTAGGATATCCGGATGCAAGTAACATCTCCCGTTACTTCAAACAGAAAAAGGGTATTAGCCCTATGGAATATCGCAAGAAATTCGGACCCAAGTAAGCTTCCACGCCGGACAATTTTTAATATGTAAAAATTATTCGAACGTTGCCGTTACCTGGATATTATCGAATTCACGTCCATCCGAGGGGGCGGGGTAGTTATCGTACTGCTGGAACTTTATCCTTACATC
>JAFGBG010000139.1 GCA_016933295.1 Sedimentisphaerales bacterium
CACAGAGACAAGGATTTTGGCATTCATCCACGAGTAAACACGTGGTTTTCTGTAAGGAAGTAATAAAAATCCCACATTCTCCCCCGCTGTTATGCCGGCTAACGCTTATTTTTTCCCCGTGTAAAATTCATTGGCTATTTGAAGGAAAAGTGCCGGAGTAGGTGTATATTCATCCGGGATAAAAATACCGAGTTTCGTCAGTTTTTCGATATGGTCGCCCATCGATTCGCCGCTTTGCTCTGCTGATAAAGATAATTTGACGCGTATCGCCTGTGTTATAATCTTACATATTTCATCATCGTATTTCAGATTCGATAATTCCCTCCGGACGACCTGCTTATTCGTCGAATAAAAATCCCTGGCATGAGGATCGGTTGGCTTCTGGCAAAACAATTCGTTAACCACCGCCGCGGCGAGAGAATTCGCAGTCTCCTGCCCGTATATGCCCTTGAATCTCACGGCAAGGCGGTCGAGTACTCCCAGCTTTACCATTTCTACTCCGGAGAGCATTTTTTTAGAGAATCTTTTATAAAACAGCCGCTTCATCTGTGATTTTTTTTCCACTATGATCAGTCAGTGTGGTTATCTGTTTGTATCTACCCGCATTCATGCCAGACCGCCCTCTATTCGACGTATGGCTTCTCTGTGATTTATTATTATATATACTTTTGTTTTATTATTCAATAAATTTTTGTATATTCTATGCTGGTTTGTTTCATAGTTTCAGAGTCTGAAATTATAATGTTAATCCATATAAAAAAGGTATTAATAAGGAAGATAAAATGGATAACCGTGTATATATAGGAGCGACAGGACTGGAAGTATCGCCAATTTGCTTCGGCACATGGCAGCTTAGCCCTCGTTTCTGGGGCGAACAATCCAAGGCGGATATATTAGCCGCAATGAATACAGCTTTTGATTCCGGAATAAACTTTTTTGACACTGCGGATGCCTACGGAGACGGATACGCCGAAACCGTTGTAGGAGAGTTCCTGGCTGATAAGCCCCGCGATGCCGTTGTTATCTGTACGAAAGTATTCAACCACTTCAATCCGGACGCTTCTCGCTACCCCGACCTTTCTCCCGGGCATATAAGACAACGTTGCGACCTGCAACTGCAACGCATGGGCATCGAGATAATCGACCTTTATCTGCTTCACATGTTTGATCCCCTAACTGCTTTGTCTGATGCGGCAGAAACTCTGGATTCATTAAAAAAACAGGGTAAAATCCGAAGTTATGGCCTCAGCAACCAAACACTTGAGCAGCTACGGGCACAGCGGCGTTTCGGAGACTATGAAGTGGTCCAGCCGAGCTATAGTCTGATAGATAACCGGATAGAATCCGACCTTTTGCCTTATTGCCAGGCGGAAAATATCGGTGTGATGATCTATTCGCCCATGCACAAAGGTTTGCTCACGGGCAAATACACCGGCAGCGAGACCTTTACGGATTTTCGAAAATATCATCCGGATTTTAACGGTGAGCGTTTTAAGAAACTCGCTTCAGCCGTTCAAAGTCTGGGACCTCTGGCAAAGAAATATAACATTTCAATTTATCAGTTAATTCTGACAGCTACCCTGATGCATCCGGGTATCGATGTTGCTATTGTCGGTACTAAAAATCCGCCACAAATCAAAGAAGCGATAGAAGCCATTGGTAAAACAATATCACGTGAGGATTATTTTGTCGTTCGTAAATCACTTGCTGTGGATAAGATTTCGAAAATACAAGATGCTACAGGTAAAAGCAAATAGGCTCTTAGACGTGCTGTTTTTGGACTTAAGTAAACAACCACGGGTTAAAACCCGTGGCATTGCCGCTTCGGGCTACGGCCCGTCCGACTCTGTCGGATAACTTCACCTACGGGTTAAAAACCGTAGAATTGCGGCGGAATATTAAAAAAGGCCTGCATATTTTTGTGCAGGCCTTTTTCATAAAGTCAAAGTCGTAAGTTTTACTTATGGTATCGGGTTAATATATATTTCCAAATTAGCTATATGCTGGCTCGGACCGGAGGGGAATTGAGTCAAATCGACATTTGTGCCCCTAATATAAATAGTAAGAGAAACACTACCGGGGCCAACAACACCCGGATCGGGATCAAACCATGCAGTCCAGGTACCTCCCGCAGCAGAAACCGGGTAAACCTCCGGTTTCAGATTCCCCTGTGTGGGAATAGGTAAGGTGAGAGTAACCGTATTAGAGAGTGTCGCTGAAGGATTTTCCGCGGTTTTGGTATGCGTTATAAATATCGTATAGAGATGCTGCCAATTAGGGTCTTCCGGCGTAACCGTACCCTGCTGCTCATACGCACCCATATCAACCTTTGAATCATCGACACGAGCTTCGCCGTCAAGATCTACAGGCAATTGCTCGCCCGTATTACCGTCCTCATCCAGATCACCCTCGTCATTAGGTAGCAGCGAATTACTACCCTTGTTTTGGCAGGGAGAACCTGGCTGAATGCGTAAATCGCCCTCAACATAGCCGTCAACTAAGGTCCAGACACCGGGGCTTACAAAATCAGGATCTGAATTAATATTGCCCAGACCCGTACCTGTCCAGCCACCTTTAATATCAGTGTAGTAAACGGAAGAAGTTTCCGGGTGATTTGTAAGTATTTCATCGCCTCCGTTGTACAATATACTGTTATTAACAGAAAGGGAATTGTCGGCGGGGAATTCCAATGCATAACTTAAAATAGCCATGCCGTTCGGGGCGAGATTGTCCGCAACGGTACAATTTGTCATTGTCAGGCTGCCTCCAAGATTATAAATAGCCGAGCCGCCGATATACTCCGCATAAGATGTCGAATTTCCCGCTATCAGACAATTCGTCATATCCATATTGTTGGAGTAACAATACAAACCTCCGCCCGAAATCCACGCACTATTTCCTACTATCTTACAATTCAGTAATACAGCAGAACCTTCGTTCCGGGAAGAAACGCCGCCGCCCAAAACAGCTTCATTGCCGGATATGGTACAATTTTTTAAGATCGGATTTGTGCCGTCAATATATATGCCGGCCCCGACACTGTGCGGCATTGTGCCGTCGGCCTGGCCGCCGGTAATGACAAAACCATCCAGCACCATAGAGCACGAATTACAATCCGCAGCAGTGACAACATGATAACTATTATCATCTCTGTTGCCCGCCCCCCATGAATCATCGCCGTTGAGGTCGCCGCTCAAAACAGACGTATACGTATCGAAGTCACGGGCTTCCGGATCTACATGGCCATAACCGGCATGGCTTCCGATAACAGTGACGTCATCTGTTAGCCGAAAGCTGGCTTCCCGGTCGCCTGTTGTCACCAAATCGCCCTTGTCCGGCTTATATATCCCTTCAGCAACCAGAATTGTGTCCCCCGCAACAGCAACCGCAAGCGCATCCTGAAGATTCCTGAACGCCCATTTCCAGCTCGTTCCGTTGTGGAAAGGTCCGGGAGCATCAGGATCAACATAATAGACCTGATTAGTCACCGGGCTGCCGACGGTAAACGTTATCTCGAAAGCGATTTCCGGAACCGTGCTTTTAAAAGTCCAGTTGCCTGTTGTTAACGGCCCAAAAACACCCTCCAAACCACAAACGGGCTGCCAGATATAAGTACAGGTCGTAGGGGCCGGCCCCTGAAACCATAACTCGACTACTTTGTTTATATTGTCGATTGATATCATTGGTGTACCGCCGAGATTGGCCCTGGCGACACAACTATTACTATACACCCCTCCGATAGGCCCGGAAAAGGATATAGTATCCGTTTCTTCCGGATTCAGCGGATCAATCGTCCATTGGCTCGGACCTGCTATACCATAAATCCATGTAGGACTTGCGGCGAATGCCGTCGTACACAGGCATAGGCTTAACAAAATGAGATAAACTTTACTTGAGGTTTTCATATTCCTGCCCTTTCAATTCCATATTTTGCATGCAATTAAAGATATTCTTTTATGAAAGCTCACGGTATGTGATCAAGCGAATACCCGACAACTAAGTCCTCAGACCTTTCGCATTGTTTTCCATTTTGTGGAAGCATTCACGCCTCTCTTCATTCTGAGACTTTTATGACACATCTCCTGGATACTATATACCTTACAAATAAGTGCTGTGTCAAGATAATTTTGGAAGCAAATACATTTATTGGCGGAAACAGCGTCCGTGCCGATAGCGGCAATTTTTCATGGATTCGAATATCCATAAATCTTAATTCGGTTTTAGCCGGGAACTTACGCCGTTATGCAGCTTTGAATTATTTCCAAATTCTCTTTTAATATCGGTTTATAACGCCCCGTGCCGATAGCTGCGACCTTCCTTTTGAGTCTTCTCCAGCGTCTGCCGCAACCGCAGATATGTGTATATTTGAGACGTGAAACTCCGGCAATATCCTTAGTTTGAATTAATTTCGCCCCTTTCGTTTCCATCTTGCGCAAAGCGATTTTCGCCTCTTTTTGGGTATGCGAACCGACCGCATCAACAATAACCCTGACTTTTTTCCCCCGGTGTAATAATCCCAGCGCCGTAGCTTCAACTGCATCTTCCGTGCATGTGCCGATCAAAATAAATTCATCGGCTTTTATTTCACTCAGGAGTCTCTCGATTCGAGGCTCTTCAAAGGGATTGATACAGCGTTTGTGCAGTATTATTTGCCTGTGTGACAGCAACAAATCCGCCGGTAAGGCGTTCCAGTCATCCGCCGGAAAGCTCACCCGGTTATTCAGCAGTGTATAACGAATTTTTTGCTGCCCGCTGGTACCGTCAAGGCAATATCCGAACATACTGTGGCCGTTGTTATTGGGAAAAACCTCGGCGGTCGAGATAACTGATATATTTTTAAACCTTGCCCAGGCCATCACCCGGCGGATATTAGCCAGAACTTTCTCCCGATTTAATATACACGCATTGCCCCATTCGGATAAAAAATCTCTTTGCGTATCTATATCCAGCAGGATATGTTTCCGCTGGTGTTTATGTAATTGCATAATCATTTTTCAGATCTCCTTTCTGAAGCTTGACTCTGCCCCGATCCGACCCAACTACCCTCGGATCAAGATGTTTTTGTTATCGATGTCACACATAACTACTTCTATAACTTAGTGCCATTTTTAGCGCTGTTTATAACGCTTTTTTCGTCTATCAAATAAGTGACTTAGCGCCTTTAATTATGGATTATACCTATGCGTTTGAAATGACCGGGGGCGGTTAAAATAGAAAGCCTGGGTAAGCAAGGATTAATAAATATCGTCTATATTTATAGATAAAAAAACTTGCCAAAAACTTAAAGACCTGTATAATAGCAGTGAAAATACAATATATGCGATATAAGGGGGCAAAAAGATGAAAACAGAGTTTCAGAAAAAGCTGTTCGCCGTCACCTTCGTTATTTTAACAGGTATTCTCGTATTCCACGCCGAAGCTGGCGCCGGTGACACGAATACCCGGAGCAAGGTAGAAATAAAAAAAGCCTCGCCTCAACGAATAAACAAAAATGCAGTGAGTCCTTCGAGCTTCACGCCGGATATGCCGCTTAGTGAAGCTATCGACATCTTACGTAAAACAACGGTTCCACCGTTGAATATAGTCGTGCTTTGGAGACACCTGGAAGCGGCGGGTATATATCGGGAGACTCCCATCGGAATAGACGGTGTTTCGAGGGTTCCTTTACGAACCCATTTGAAGCTTTTGCTGACGTCAGTTTCGATAGGCGGCACGGAAAAACTCGGATATGTTGTCGATGGCGGGGTGATTATCATTTCGACACAAAGCTCACTGCCTAAAAAATTCAAGACCCGGATTTACGATATCAGCGATCTGGTCAGCACCCCCGCCGGGGCGGGCGTTATGGCACAGATGGGACTGCCTTTCGCACTCGGAGCATTGATGCCTTATGGTGGCGGCGGGTATATGAGACAGGGACAAAATCCTTATGTAAATACAGGCTCGAGATAAAATATCAAATTATCCCGGAATAATTCCCGGATGGATATCAACTAAAAACATTACCCCAAAAGTGAGTCTTCACGTCCTGATTAATAACATTTCTGCTTTAAATTTATCATTTGGCAAAATCTAATCATACAAATCTATTGTAGTTCTTGACCTTCCTTAAAGAACGGCTAAGATAGTTCGACTGAGTAGTCATGGGTATTTCTTGAATCGCCTGAAACTGATTGAGAGAAAATACTTCAGGAGACTTCCCATGAAAACAAAATAGTCATAAAAAGAAAGAGGATTGCATTATATGGCATCAATCAATGGAAATAATGGTGTGATTTTTGATTTGGATGGAGTGCTAATTGACTCAGGCTGGGCGCACAAGCAATCGTGGTACGACCTGGCGGAAAAAGAAGGCTATCAGATGTCGGATGAGTTCTTCTACAACACCTTCGGCATGCAAAACTACCAAATTCTGCCGCTGCTGGCTGGAAAAGCCCTGTCTGTGGAGGAAATAGACCGGCTCTCGGACTGGAAGGAGCAGCGTTACCGTGACATTTTTTCGGAAAGCATGGAATTATCCGCGGGGGCTGAAAGACTTCTCAATGAATTGAAATCAGAGGGCTTTTTATTGGCGATCGGTTCATCGACTCCTAAAATCAACATTGATTTCGTCATGGAGAAACTGGACCTCGAAAAATATTTTAACGCCGTGGTTTCAAAGCAAGATGTCGCCAGGGGCAAGCCGGCCCCCGATACTTTTCTGGCAGCCGCAAAAAATTTATCGCTCAAGCCCGAAAACTGCGTGGTTATCGAGGATTCCATCCCCGGCATCGAGGCGGCAAAAGCAGCGTCTATGGCCGTAATTGCGATTACGACTACAAGAGACAGATCACAATTACCTGCCGCAGATATTATTGTTGACAGTTTGGACGAACTCAGGTCAGATGATTTCGTAAAAATTCTCAGAGCTAAAAGTAATTGCGATTAGATGATAACGCAACAAAGATTATCCGCGTAGAGCAACGAAAATCCAGGTGACTCGATGGACAACGAAAAACTCTTATATGATATAAGCGAGCTGAACAGTCTCTTCAGGGAAAGCGCCAGCATTCAGAGCCTGTTGAATAAAACAGTCGAGATGGTGGCCGCCCACACGAAGTCGGACGTATGTTCGGTATATCTTTTCAATAACGAAAATAACGAACTCGTGCTCAGTGCCACAAAAGGCCTTAATCCTGATTCGGTAGGCAAAGTCAGGCTCAAGCTGGGCCAGGGTCTCACAGGTCTCGCGCTAAAAGAGATGCGGCCGATCTGCGAAAAAGACGCGGCGAGCAGCCCGAATTATAAATTTTTCCCCGGCATATTCGAAGAACGATATGACTGCTTTCTTGCCGTACCGATAGCGCGTGGAATATCCAAGATAGGCGTGCTTAATGTCCAGCGTCAGAAAGGCAAATCATTCAGCGATTCCGATATAACCGCACTTGAGGCGGCGGCGTCCCAGCTCGCGGATATCATCGAAAACGCCCGCTTTCTGATGGCGATGCACGAGCCGTATGTGGAAGAAAAAAGTCTCGATGTTCTGCCGGAACAGCTTAAATTCGTAAGGGGTAAAATCGCATCTGAAGGCTTTGCCTATGGCCCGGCAAAAATCGCCGATATGAAGAAAAATCTTGCCTCACTTTTACATAGAACTTACGACGACAAATACACACTGGATGATTTCGAGAAAGCAGTCGCCAATACCGCCGCCCAGCTCGAAGAGCTTCAGGAGCGGGTCGGACAAAAGCTTTCGGATGCCGCTTCGCTTATATTTGCCGCTCATTTGGTGATACTCAAGGACAAATATTTTATAGGCGGTATTATCAAGCTTATTGAAAGCGGCGAGAATCCGCCGGTCGCCGTAATACGAATTGCTAAAGAATATATCGATAACTTCGCCACCAGCGACAATTCTTACATGCGCGAAAAAATCCAGGATATCGAAGACCTTACGGTAAGGCTGATGAACAATCTACTCAGCGAGAACCAGGAGCACGACAAGTTCAAGGGCCATATTATAATCGCCAGAGAGCTTTATCCGTCCGACCTGCTGATACTTTCTTCGGAGGAAGCCGGTGGAATCGTTCTTGTGGGCGGCACGGTTACATCGCACCTGTCAATTTTAGCCAACTCGCTGCGTATCCCGATGATAGTCAGTGATACTTTCGAGCTTCTTGAGCTGCCGGATAATACTCCGATGCTTATCGATGCCGAAATAGGCAACGTTTATGTGGATCCTTCCGACGATATTCTGGAAAAATTCGAATCGCAGCAAAAAGCCAGGCTAACATTAGACCGGCAGCGGCTTTCGGTAAAACCTATTACAGAAACCCGCGACGGCACAAGAGTGCATCTTATGGCCAATATCAACCTTTTGGCCGATTTGAAAGTTGCCTGCGAGCTGCAATGCGAGGGCGTGGGATTATACAGGACGGAATTTCCGTTTATGATAAGAAGAAATCTGCCGACAGAGGCTGAACAATTTATCACCTATAGAAAACTCGTGGAAATGGTCTCAGGCAAACCTGTTACATTCCGTACACTCGATATCGGAGGCGATAAAACCTTATCCTATTACCACGATATCAAGGAGCAAAATCCGGCTATGGGCTTAAGATCGATACGTTTTTCTCTCCAGAACAAGCCGGTCTTCGCCGAGCAGATTCGGGCGATGCTGCGTGCCGGCGCCGGCGCGGATTTGCGAATTATGTTCCCGATGATTTCTTCCATAGACGAATTCTGCCAGGCGAGGGAAGTTGTATTCGAGTCTTTGGAGACGCTTGAAAAACAGGGCATCGCACACAATCACCGGCCCAAACTCGGAATTATGGTCGAGCTTCCATGCATTGTCGATATTATCGACGATATGGCGAAAGAAGCGGAATTCTTTTCGATAGGAACCAACGATTTGATACAGTTTATGCTGGGAGTTGACCGGACGAATGAAAATGTCTCCGGCTCTTATCTGCCGCACCACCCGTCGGTTCTGCGAGCCTTAAAGAAAGTCATCCATGCCGCCGGGCAAGCAGGCAGAGAGGTCACCGTTTGCGGCGATATGGCACACCAGGAGAAATATTTGCCTTTTCTGCTCGGAATCGGGCTCCGAATTCTAAGTATCGATCCCCGTTTTCTGCCGCGAATTCAGCAGGCGATCTCAAATATCGACATTAAAGAGGCGCAATCCGTCGCCGAATCGATGCTCGCGCAAGCCAGAATCACTGAGCTGACACAGGCTCTTGGGTAGATTATATTTTCTTTTCCAGGACCAGAGCCATTTCTTTTGTTTCGCCGTTTCTTTCAATGGTTAAAGTAATTTTCCTGCCGTGCCCGGACCTGAAAAGTTGTTTTAGCCGACCCATATCGAAATTATCAGCTTCTTTGCCTTCAATCTTGAGGATAATATCACCCGCTAAAAATCCTGCTTTTTCCGCCGGGCTTTCCTGGCCTATCGAATGAACTACTAATTGGCCCGACATTCGCAGTACAGCCAATCCGCTCATTCCTGATTCATCATTCTTATCGAATTGTTTTCCTTTTTTCAGGTACATTACCCTGTTGGGGAAATCCAAGGTTGCAATATGGCGGGACAAAAATTCGAGTCCAAGAATGTTTCCATTACTCTCTGCAAATATAAGGTCTTTGTACTCAAAAGGACCGATTGTAAGATTACTGATGCGCATTTCCCGTGATTTTTGGATTCCGGCCGCTGTCGATGCCATTGTTTCTGCGGTTTTTACTTCTTTTTGTTCCATAAGCTTTTCAAATGTCTCATGGTCTAAGTCTCCGGTGGAAATATTCCCGCAGTCAATTACAAAATCTATATCTATCCTGCCGAGAATCCGACCTTTTATCTGCGGCAATCCGAGCGAATTGTAAACAAAATCAAACTTTTGGCCGAAGGAAGATGAATCAATATCATCATCTTCAAGAAAAGAAAAACAACCTTTATCCAAGTCTATTTGAATCACATGATTCCTGAGAAAATCCATTCCGATAATGCCGCTTATTTGTCTTCCATCAGCCATGCTTGCCGTACTCAAATCCAAACATGCTATCTCATTGCCCTTTGGCAGACTGAAAGAGCCGATCCCAATTGTCGGAGATTCAAAAGTTTGGATGACCATAGGATGTGCCGGACTTCCGGCTCTTACAATTCTCTTCGGCTTGCCAAGGATGTCTCTCAGGGAGGAATCGAATGCAGTGTGTGACGACCCTGTGTCAATTACGAACAAATATTCCCGGCTGTATATATTAACGGGAATAACTATTGCTCCACAGCCGCCTCCTATTGGAAATTCGGTTCTATCATCCCGTGCAGGCTGATTCACTTCGGCGGCATTTTTAGGCGGATTTACTAAGTTTGGCCAGTTCGGATCCGTGATTTTCTCTATATCAATGGATGCTGATGTAGTATCGATTAATGTGCCTTCGGGAAAGAAATATATAAACTCGCTGTCGGCGACGGGGACATTCACCTCGAAATTTTCAATAGCAGCATCCAATTTATAATAAGGCGTCCGATTCCCTTCATTATCAATTTCGAACCGCTCATAATATATTTTTCTCGGACACGGATAAACATCCGAATAATTATAACTATACCTTTTCTCATAAAGCAGTTGATTCGGATCATCTTCTATATAGCATGCGTATTTCATCAAATAATATTTTTCATTCCGCGTCTCAATCCACATATAATTATACGCCTTTTGCGGCGGCTTATAGGGTGAAATCATGACAATTTTTATGCACTTGTGGCCGTCCAACAACTCTGTTCCCAGGTTTCTAAATACGAGATTTCCAAGATTTTCTTCAAATTGCCTTCTGATAAGACCAAAACCGGTGATAAGATTTCGAATATCATTACGTGTAATCAGCACGTCATGCATATTTTTGTTATGCACGGCTCCCACATTCCTGTTTTCTTTTTTAGTATGATTCCATACTTTTATATCTATTTCGTCATATACAGTTCTTGTTTCTCCAATTTGCTCGGCGCCGTCGTAGGCATACTCGGACATATTGAATTTGTCCCCGCTTTTTACATAGGAAACCTTGTACTGAATCACCTTATTAGAAGGGTATGTTGTCGTATCAACCGTATAATCGGCTCTTAAAGTATCCAGCTCCTTCATCTGCCGGCGCAAAGCCTCGATAATCTGCTCGGGGTCGGAACTTTCCCCGATAGCCCCAAAAACTGCCGCACTGACAATTATAAGTAAAAATAGAAACACCCTGGCTTTCATATCATAACCTCCAAATTATGAAAAAACCTGCTCGCATGTTTTATACTGGCTCGCAAAATGATTTCCTAAAGGCTATTAGTAAAATGATTATAACAATTACCGGCTATGTTACTATCTAAAAAAATTGACGTCCAAAAATGAATGGACTGTTGAAGTGAGAATATAGACGTTGCGTTCGCTGATGCTCGTCCCGGCAAGAATCAGTGACCTGACGCAAACACTAAGTGAAAAACAGCCTCAATCAGTGAAAATTTCGCTATTGAAAAAATCGCCCTGCTTACACGCACGGCAGGGGATTAACTCTGTGCAGCTTTCTCTGGGCTAACGCATCGGTTATCCAGTCAACGATGGCAGGTTTGTAATCATAATCCTCAAGACCATGAAGGTCGTCGGGTTCCAAAGGCCCGACGGCTCCGAGGATTTTTCCGAACGTATCGCTTTCCACTGCGTAAATTTTGCCGTTTTCATGCTGCCAAAATCCTTTTATCGTATTCATAATATCTGGTCCTTTTTTTAAATGTATGCCTGTCCCGGTTGATATTTCTTCTTATCAGAAGTTAGATACAATACGTCCGCCGTCTGCATATTTTATGTTTTCTACGTCGATTTTGAAGATATTTATCGAACTATCGTTTTATGAACACAGACTTCGATCAAATTCGGCGTTAGTGCCCGTTTAAAATATAAAAAATACATTCCCCAAAGTAAAAATATAGTTAAAGATTTTGTTGTTTTTATCCACGTCGCGACCGGGTCAAAGCGGCAAAAATATTGAAAAATAGAGCCTATAAGTGTATAATAACGTATTGACGGCAATTGTTATTAACTGTTGCATAGTCCGGATTGACGATTGTTTATTTTAGGATGGAGTGGCAATGCATTTTATATCCTGGTATTTGATTTTGGTTATTTTATTGCCGGCTTCAACTTTTAGCCGAGACGAAGAACAGGAAACGGCATGGAAAAATCAAATCGTTTTTCCCGACGAGGAATTTCAAAGCTGGACCTCGCCCGCCTATGTTAAATTTACGATAATCACAAAAGCAGGATTCGATCCGAACACAGTTTACTTTCAGGATTGCCGGCAGTATGAATACCATTACGAATTCGCTTTAGAGCATCTCGAGCCATTCATCGGAATGACATTAGATGAATTCGACGAAGTCACTTTGCACAGCGAGGGACAACAGGCTGTTCTCGGCGCAGTGATTATAGCCCCGTGGGCAGAACCTCCGATAAACGAATACGGCATTCAGCTTGTACGCAACGATCCATACAGCCGCGAGGAAATTGTCGATTTGTTCAATAAAGTCAAATCTTCGATAACGGCGGACTCAGGCGTTACGGCATATTATTTCCCGACCTACGAGCAATATGCCGTAGCCCGGCAAAATCGAGACTGGTTCCGGAATCAAGGTGTCCCCATCGGCTCAGCCGCTCAATGGATCGAAGGTAATGTCGGCTATTCAAACGGATGGTCACTGGGCGTATTGAAATTTTTCGCCGGCAATGAAATTCAGGCGGCTTTCACCGACGGGAAATTATTGCCGGAAGATATTCTGCTAACCGACGGCGTACCGGCGGAAATTCCGCCCGTGGCCGGGGTTATCAGCCTGAGTCCATCCACGCCGAATTCTCATGTCGCTATACTGGCGAGAGCAAAAGCAGTTCCATTTGTTTACCTGGCGGTCGCCGAAGATGCCTCTCTTGCCCGGAGTCTTGTGGGTCGAAACGCATATCTGGCGGTTTCGAGTGACAGCTATCAGAGTTCGTACACGGTTGAGCTTTTTGATATCGAGAATCTAAACGAGCAGGAAAAAGCCTCGCTCCTGGCACTAAAGCAGGATTCTCCCATAAAAATACAGCCTATGATGCAGTTGGGACAGCTCTGGGCCGATACGAATAATTTATCGCCTTCCGATATCGGATATTTCGGCGGAAAAGCATCAAACTTCGGGATTCTGCGCCAGGCGATTCCTGACAATTCGCCCGAAGCAATGGCGTTTTCCTTCGATTTATGGAATGCAGTTCTCAATGAAACTCTGCCGAGTTTTACACCGATGATTTTGGCGCCGGGCGGGCACGCTCTCTTCTGGGCGGACGACGACCCGGAGCAAGGGCCCTATCATGTGGGTTTCAAGCTCAGCAAATCAGGCGAAGATTTGGCCCTTTTTGATACCGACGGACAAACGCTGATTGATGGTCTGAGCTTCGGCCCCCAGCAAAACGACACCTCGTATGGACGCTCAGCAGATGGAGCGGATCAATGGCAGTTTTTCAAAAATCCTTCCCCCGGACAGGCAAATTCACAAGCTTTTGCCGGCAATGGATTGGTAATTAACGAATTCATGGCAGATAACGAAACAACCATCCAAGACCCGGTAGAAGCCGACGAATATCCCGACTGGATAGAATTATATAACGGCTCAGGCGATACTATCATTCTCAACGGGCTTTTTTTAAGCGACGATTTTAATAACCCGACTAAGTGGGAAATCCGCCCCGCCGTTACAAGCACAACTCTCCGCGGTGAAATCGACCAGCGATTATTAAAATACAAAACATATCCACCGGAGGATATGCGGGGACTTTCTTTGGAATTAGCGGCAATTCGTAATTTGTTGAAAAATCCTCAAATCACTTGTTTTGACCTCGGACTAAAAAACGCCGTAATTGATGCTATCGAAAGTTTTGGATTCAATCCTTACGAAAAGATACGTTTTCGCAGTTCGACCAATGTCGAAGACAGCGATCAGTTCACAGGAGCGGGTTTATACGACAGTTATTCCGGCTGTCTCGCCGACGATTTGGATGAGGACGATTCCGGCCCATGTGCCTGCGACGATTCGGATAACCGGGAAAGCGGCGTATTCGAGGCTATTCGCAAAGTATTTGCCAGCTTTTACAACGACAACGCCTTTCTGGAGCGACTCAAGTACGGTGTCAATGAATCCGATGTGGGCATGGCTCTTTTGGTACACAACTCTTTTCCCGATGAGATTGAGCTGGC
>JAFGBG010000140.1 GCA_016933295.1 Sedimentisphaerales bacterium
ATTCAATAGTAGAAGATGAACAGAGGTATTTGTTTTAACCAATATTGTTACTCTCTCGAAAATAAAGACCGGGGCTTTTCAATCTATGCCGGATAGGGATGTTGAGACAATTCCCCCGATTAATACATACGTGGGCGGACGGAATTTGATCCCCACTTCAGCAAGCACTTGGGTCAGCCATTGACAAATCGCGGCGGAAATGGTATGAAAGTTTAGGCTATCTTTGAAAGGATAACATCGTTGGACCGGCCCCGCGTGGCTGCTCTGATAAATTATCATAGAAAATTGGACAACCACACGGAGTTGCCCATCATAGGCAAGGGCAACCACATGGAGTTGCCCCTACGGAGAAAGGACATATCGTGAAAAAGTTAATATTCTTCATCCTTCGTAGTATCACTACGGAGAACGGATCAATGCTGATTGTCATACTAATGATTTTGACCCCCATCTTGTTTTCACAAGAAAACAGTGCGGCGGCCCGGCAGGGGCCTATCGGCTTTAGCAGAAGTACTACGCCGCGACAGGTGGAAGCGGCAAAAATCCCGGCTTTCCCCGGCGCCGAGGGATTCGGGGCATTTTCTGCCGGAGGGCGGAGAGGCAAAGTTTATCACGTAAAGACATTGGAAGACGGCGGCCCCGGCTCACTTCGCGAGGCAGTAGAGGCCGAAGGGCCACGGATTGTCGTATTCGATATCTCCGGCACAATCCGGCTGAAATCGACTCTGGCAATCAGGAATCCGTACATAACAATCGCCGGACAAACGGCGCCGGGCGACGGGATATGCCTGAGAGACGCATCGGTATCTGTTAACGCGGACCATGTAATCATTCGCTATCTGCGCTGCCGTTTGGGCGACGAGGGTCGGGCCGGTGACTCTCTTAGTGTCTCTTCGGGACATCATGTTATTATCGACCACTGCTCGGCGAGTTGGAGCACGGACGAAGCGCTTTCGTCATCGACGGGTTGGCCGGCTATTAATGACCTGACCGTGCAATGGTGCTTTATCACCGAGGCATTGAATCCGAAAAATCATGCTTTCGGGTCACTTATACGCGGTTGCCGCGGCGTGAAGTACAGCTACCACCATAATCTATACGCCCACAACCGCGGCCGAAATCCGCGTCCCGGCAACTACGACCGCCCTAATACTCCGGAAGCGGACCCGAACGGCCTGCTGCTGGATTTCCGCAATAACGTGATTTACGACTGGGGAGGGGGGCACGCCGGCTATAACGCCGACGCCAATAGTGTCACGAAGATTAATTACGTGGGCAATTATCTCGTTCCCGGCACCGAATCCATATCCAACGGCATAGCCTACCAGGAAGGCTCGCCTAACAACAGGGGATATTTTGCCGGTAATTATTACAATCATATTCTGCCGGAAGACCCGTGGTCGGTTATGGACTTCAACAAATATAATGAATCGCAGATCGCCGCCTACAAACAATCAAAACCGTTCGAGACGGGTCCTATAGTGACACAGGATGCGAAAGAAGCGTATCAGGCCGTATTGGCTCATGGCGGGGCGAGTCTGCCGAAACGGGATGCCGTTGACCGGCGGATTGTCGAAGATGTCAAAACCGGCAAAGGTCGTATTATAAACAGCCAGGATGAGGTGGGCGGATGGCCGGATTTGCAAAGCGCTGCCGCACCGACCGACACTGACGGGGACGGAATGCCGGATGAGTGGGAAAAGCGGCATAATCTTGACCCGAACAATGAGGCCGACGGCTCAGCCGATGCGAATTCCGACGGCTATACGAACGTGGAAGAGTATCTCAACGGACTTGTTCGGAGTTAATCAGTTAGTGAGTAAAACAGTAGATTAGTAACTGATATACTCATCTACTCATTTATGCATCTACTCATCTACTTTATAACGGCAATGTCACCGGCCTTTGTTCTTTCGCGGATTTGTATATCGCCAGAATCACTTCGACGGCTTTGCGAGCTTCGCGTCCGTCGATCCAGAAATCTTCGCCGGCTTCGAGCGCTTCGAGAAAGGCCTTGAAGTTCCGCGTGTGATTTTCGTAGGAAATCGCCGCCGGGTCGGAGACCCCGCCTCCGCCGGAAATTTGCCCGAACTTTTTGAGAACTTCTTTATCCTGGGGCTTCTCGTCGGCGAATTGCCAGACGGTGATACTGTTTTCGACGTTTATGACGGTCCCTTTTGTGCCGGAGATCTCGAAACGCCTGAACTGGCCCGGGTAAGAGGCGGTCGTGCCGTAGATTATTCCAAGTGCACCGTTGGAGTAGCGAATTGCGGCGGCTGCAGTGTCTTCTGTTTCGATTTTGTGGCCGAGTGCAGCGGTGAAGGCCTGGACCGATTCGATAGGCGGCATTAAATCACAGAGCATATCGACCATGTGTATGGACTGGTTCATCAGGGCGCCGCCTCCGTCGAGTTTCCACGTGCCGTGCCATGAGTCTTTGTAATACTCATCGGTCCGCCACCAGGGGACATATATACCGGCGTATGTAATTTTGCCTAAGCGCCCGGAATTAATTGCCTCTCTGATAGGCACGACCATATCGTTGAAACGGTAGGGGAATATGCCGCCCAGATATGTGCCGGATTTTTCGTGTGCGGCAATCATCGAGTCGATTCGCTCCAGTGTAATCTCCAACGGTTTTTCACAGATGACGTGCTTGCCGGCTTCGGCGGCGGCAATTGTCGGCTCGGCGTGAAATCCACTCGGTGTGGCGATTGTGACAATATCTATTTCGTCGCTTTCCAGCATTTGTTGATAGTCGGCGAAAGCCCGAACGCCGTATTTATCCGCGAGCTTTTCGGCTTTTTCGGCAACCTTATCACAGCAGCCGGCTAATTTTGCGTTGGGGATATCGCCTATTGCCTTTGCGTGAAAATCCGCGATAAGGCCGGCACCGATTATTCCAAAATTCCAGGTCTTCATATAAAAGTTCCTTTCGTCTGAGATTAAAACGATATTGGTGGGGCAAGCCCCACCCTACGTTTTTTTCTATGGTCAGAATCAATCACAAGTTAAACCTACTTCATCGGCGATTTCTCTGACTGCGGCGATAGATCTCGAAAACAATTCCGGCCCGGTAGAGCCGCCAAACTGGCCGCCTGTCTGCAGGTGCGGCTCCATCGTCAGGCAGCCGTCATATCCCATCCCGGCAAGTTCGGCCAGCAGCTCTTTAATTTGGCCGTCGCCTTCGCCGGGTATGCTGCCGACATCTTTAGAGCCGAGCTTCCAATCCTTGATATGGACGTGGACGACGTATGGTTTCATCAGGGGCCAGCAGGTCTCGACGTTGTCGGTGATTTTTTCTCCCCAAACGAAATTCGCCGGGTCATAGACCAGCCGCAGTTTAGGCGAACCGATGGTCTCAATTATATCGACGCAATTTTGTGCCGTATGACCGTAAATGCTGGCTTCGTTTTCGTGCACCATAGTGACGTCGAGGCCTTTCAGCAGTTCAACTTTTGCCGCCATGCGTTCCATTACCTGGACGCGGTAATCGGAGATATCTTTGCCTTCGGGGGCGTAATAGCTGAACATTCTTATGAATTGAGTCTCGAAAAAAACCGCCAGGTCGATTGCGCGTTTAAATTTGTCCAGATGCGGCTCGAACGGCTCATCGATTTTTACTTTGCCGATTGGTGATCCGATGGCGCTTACTTTCAGGCCGTAATCCAGTATCATTTGCTTAGCTTCACGAAGCTCATCTTTTGTAAGGTCCATGATATTTTTTTTGTTGATGAAGCGAGGCTCGATAAATCCGACTTTTTCCACAGCGAGAAATTTGACCTGCTCAAGAAAAGCTTCGGTCACTTCATCCGCAAATGCACTTAATTTCGCCATTTTCTTTTGTCTCCGTAGGGGCAATCCCATGTGGTTACCCGGGGCGGCCATGCGGGGCCGCCCCTACAGGTTCATATTTTTTGGATTATCTTCATAATAGCCCAACAGTTCGGCGGATTTTGCCGTTTTCCGATGGTCGTTAAACCATTTGCATTCCACAGACTACCTGATTTGCGGCCTATCTTCAACCATTTTAACGCCGGATTTTGCCGGATTGTCGAGTGTGAGGTTTTTGGCCGCATTTTGCCCTGATTTTTCTTTGCGAACAAAACCTTGCGAAGTTGGTCGCTTTGAGTTACATTTGTGCATTGTTATTACGAGATCACCTTAAAACACGAGGTTTTATTTGGCATTTTTATTAGTGAAAGGAGCAGGCATGGCACTCGGTAGAAAGTTGAAAATGGGAATGGTCGGCGGCGGTCCGGGGGCGTTTATCGGCGAAGTGCATCGCAAGGCCTCACGCATGGACGGCGGAATCGAATTGGTTGCCGGAGCGTTCGATATCAATCCTCACAAATCCAAACAGATGGGACGAGAGCTTCTGCTCGATAGAAAACGAGTGTACGGCACATATCAGCAGATGATCGAGGGCGAGCTGAAACTGCCGGAAGGCGAACGTATCGATTTTGTGTCGATTACCACGCCGAACAACTGGCATTTTCCAATCGCCAGAGATTTTCTCAATGCGGGTTTCCACGTAATGTGTGAAAAGCCGATGACGTTCAATGTCAAAGAGGCGAAAGAGCTGCAAAAGATTGTCCGAAAATCCCGCAGGGTGTTCGGACTGATGCATAATTACACAGGCTACCCGATGGTGAAACTTGCCCGCGATATGGCGCGCGGCGGCGAGTTGGGCAAGATTCGCAAGATTGTCGTCCAGTATCCGCAGGGCTGGCTGTCCACGGCAGTCGAAAAAACGGGCAGTATGCAGGCGGCATGGCGCACCGACCCCAGGCAGAGCGGCGGCGCCGGCTGTATGGGTGACATCGGCACGCATGCCGAGAATCTTTCCGAATATATTACCGGTTTGAAGATTACGCATCTTTGTGCCGATTTGACGATTTTCGTAAAGGGCCGCAGGCTTGACGACGACGGCAACGTCCTGCTGCGTTTTAATAACGGCGCTCGTGGAATTCTTCACGCAAGCCAGGTTTCTATCGGCGAAGAAAATAATCTTGCCATCTGGATATACGGTGAAGAAAAAGCTATCGAATGGCACCAGGAACATCCGAACTATCTCTACGTGAAAGTGCCGGACGGCCCCGTGCAGGTTTGGCGCCGCGGCAACGACTATGTTGCGATGAAAAGTCCCGCCGCCGGACGTGCCACACGTCTGCCTTTCGGACATCCGGAGGCATTCATCGAAGCTTTTGCCAATATTTACTGTAATTTCGCGGATACCGTAAGGGCTAGATTGACTCGTACAAAAGCCGATCCGCTGGCACTGGATTTTCCAGATGTTGGCGACGGTCTTCGCGGCATGTTTTTCATTGAGACCGTTCTGGCATCCAACAAGAGCAAACAAAAATGGACGGCGTTTAAGAAAGTCTGAGAAATTCCTGACGCGGCAAAATCTGCATAAGTCGAACAGGTGAAGGGGAGCATTATGAACGATAAATCGGAAATAAAAACCGGCGAGGTATCGCGTAGAGATTTCATTAAGACATCGGTGACAGCCGCCGCTGCACTGGCTGGCGGGAACGTTATTTTTGCCGCATCGGCAAAGAGAAAACTCAAAGTCGCTCTGCTCGGCTGCGGCGGCCGCGGCAAAGGTGCTCTGGCAAACTGTCTGGAAGCCGCAAGGTTCGTAAACGGACTTGAGCTTGAAGTCGTCGGACTGGCGGACTGGTTCGAAGACAGAATAAAGGAGCCGGCGGGACAATACAATATCCCCGCGTCGCGGTGTTTCACAGGCGCCGATGCATACAGGAAGCTGCTTGAGACGGACGTCGAAGTTGTGCTGATGGCGACGCCGCCGAATTTTCGCCCTGTGCATTTTGAAGCGGCAATCAAAGCCGGCAAACATGTCTTCATGGAAAAGCCAGTAGCTGTGGACCCACCCGGCGGCAGAAAGATTATCGAGGCCGGCGAGACGGCGCAGACAAAAGGCCTTTCGGTAGTGGCCGGCACTCAGCGCCGTCACCAGAGAAACTATCTGAGAACGGCTTATGCCGTTGAGCACGGTGCCATCGGCAAAATTCGCGGCGGTTGCATCTGGTGGTGCGGCGGGGCACTCTGGTACAATACGAAGAACCCCAACGAAAGCGACGCCGACTACATGATTCGCAACTGGGTCAGCTTTACCGAAATGTCGGGCGACCATATCGTCGAGCAGCATGTCCATAACATCGATATCGCCAACTGGTTCATCGGGCATCCGCCTGTCAGGGCTTTGGGATTTGGCGGGCGCGCCCGACGCAGGACCGGCAACCAGTTCGATTTCCACAGCGTCCAGTTCGATTACGACGACGACCTTCATATTCACAGCATGTGCCGCCAGATTAACGGTTGCTACAACAGGGTCAGCGAGCATTTCATAGGCAGCGAAGGCGCAACCTGGGGCGACGGCAGTAATATGGATTCGAGCAAGAGCATCGAGATTCCGGATTTTCCGAGTCATAAAGATCCGTATGTCCAGGAACATATCGATTTGCTCAGAAGTATCGTCGATGAAAAGCCGATCAACGAGGCTCGCAATGTCGGCGAATCTACATTGACGGCGATTATGGGCCGGATTGCGACTTACACCGGGCAAATAGTCAGATGGTCCGACCTTACGAAAGAGGGTGGCCAGTGGTATGACCTTATTCTAAGACCATCCGCGGCGGATTTTGAAGAGGGCAATGTCACGGCCCCGCCGGACGATGTGGCTCCGATTCCGGGAAGAGACGCATAATAAAGGCCGTCTCGTTTATAATATTCGTATTGTCGATGAGCTTTCGGTTGTCTCAGGGATACCGAATTATATAAATTACTCCACAATTTCGACGTCGTCGAATCGTACCAGAGCGCCGGCTGTTTGCTTGTACGGCTCAATCGTGCCTATCAGCCCGACTTTTTTGCCGATATATGAGCTGAAATCCTTCCCCGAAGCCTTGTTACTTGGTAAAGCCGTGCAGATTGTTGAATCGAATTTATCAACAATCCGGTAATGTCCCGCGCCGTAAGTCATGAAATTTTCGAATTTGCCTATCACGGCGAATCTGCCAAGGTTCTCGATTTCCGAGAGTTTCTGTTCCCTGGCTTTAGTGATTCTTTCCATGGTCTTTTTTAATTCTTCATTTTGAAGCTTTACCGCTTTGCCCACTTCTATAGAAAGCTCAAAACCTTTTACCTGCTCGATGACGGCCTGTGCGTAGCGTGCGGCCTTGCCGGCGTTTTCATCGTTGGCGATCTCAAGCAGAGCATCTCTGATTTCGGTGTAATCCTGCTGCTCCATCGGCTTGGCTCGTTCTTCTTCGAGCTGCTTTTGCAGGTCGTAATATTTTTCGAGCTGCGATTGTGCGATATTAACAACGCCGCTGTTGGGATCGATTATCGAATCCACGGCCGGAGCGTTGGCATCCGTTGTCGATTCGCCGCCCGGGGTAACTTCAATGCCCGGCGTCATGGCGATACGAGGCAACGGGCCTTCGAACGTCGACGTTGTACGCCTGGTTAATTCCGTGCTTACCCAGAGATAGGCCCCGGAAGGAGGAATGATTTTATAATAATCGTCCAACTGCTCGCCCAGCAGTTTTACTTTATCACCTTTATTGAGCTTGACTTGCAGACTCGTTGAAAACGACGGTCTGTAGTTTTCCGCTCCCGCCCAGACTCGGACGTTATCGCCGGTGACAATCCCATAGGAAGTATCTTCCGGATCGATTTTGACGTACTGCATCGAAATCCAGGAGAATTTGTCGGCCGGCGGAACAATCTGGGACCATGTAAACTTTGTGCCGACTATTTGTACTTTGTCGCCCTTGTTGAATTTGCCGCAACTGTAAAAACCCACACCCGGCCCGGTGCGAATAGCAACATTGTCGCCTGTTATCTCGGCAAGATATGGAAACTGCTGGTTTTGCACCGATTCCCCGCCGCCGGATGGGTTGGTTCCGGAAGTGGAAGCTCCCTGGCCGAAGCAGACGGTTACAAAACATGCGATGACGATATAAATGACTGAATTGATGCGGGGTTTCATCTTTTTTTCTCCTTAAAATGGTTCCGATAAAATACGAACCGCCAACTAAGTTTCCTTTCATTTTGAAATTACCATCTGTTTTTGCGATTGTCAACATTTTTTGTTGGATTAAATTTAGAAAGCTATTTTTGCCGGTTTACCAAGAGGGCATTTTGCCGATTTTGCCTATCTTGGGATTTGCGGATATATGGCTTCTTCGATTTTTGACCTGATAGCCCATCCAAACATAATCAGAAAGCACAAAGGTCCAGAGGCACATAGGCACAAAAGCACAATCTTCGATTCTCGATACTGGATACTGACTCTTGTGTTTGTAGTCTTGTGCCTTGAAAAATTGGGTTTGTTTTGGCTTCGATTGGCTTTGTTTTCTTGTCCCGGCGAAGCTTACCAAGCGAAGCCGGATTCCACATATTCACTTGTCATAAAAGA
>JAFGBG010000141.1 GCA_016933295.1 Sedimentisphaerales bacterium
CGACGATGGCGTACAATTTGCCGTCGATTGTGACGGTTTGACCTTTTTGCATCTGTGATGCTTTCATATATAGCTCCAATTTACAATGTTTTTATCGCTTCAGTCTAAAACGGTAAGTATGTCAAAATTGGACGGAATTGTCAATAAAACAAGGGATTAGCATGGTTAAAGTTTTTCAGCGGCGGTTTTTGCGTTTGTTTGTATATTTGTTTTTATGCCGGGATTTGGCTTTTTCCCGCCGTTTCGGTTCTTGCACGAATTTCTCTACGGGGCTAAGGTTCAACTGCCGGGCCGGAATATTTACCGAGACGATATTGACTTTCATCGCCTGGCCTAAGCGGATAGCGGCCCCGGAGCGGCTTCCAACGATGGATTGAGTTCTCGAATTGAATTTCCAGTCGTCAGGTCCTAAATCGCCCATGCGGATAAGACCTTCGATTCCGAACTTGCGGCACTGGACGAAAATACCGAAGCTCGTCAGGCCGGTAACAACACAGTCAAGCTCCTGCCCGATTTTCTTCGAGAGCATTTGCAGGATTAGAACCGTTTTCAGCTCGTTTTCAGCGCCTTCGGCACGCTGCTCGGTAAAGGTGATATGTTTGCCGATTTCTGTCAAATCCTGCGATGCGGCATTATGTTTTGCTTCTTGTATGCGGTTTTGCAGATAACATTCCAGAACGCGGTGAACAAGCAAATCTGCATATCGGCGAATCGGGCTTGTGAAGTGGCAATAATGCGTAGAAGCCAGCGCATAATGGCCGATATTCGTGGGTGCATATTGTGCCTTTTCAAAACTGCGAAGAACTGCTAAATTTACCGCCAAAGAACAATCGGAGCCTTTTACGGCGGCTAATAAATCCTGAATGGTTCGGCGGTCGGCATTTCGCGGCAGAGTATATCCGAAGGCTTTGACGAGCCTTGCAAGATTTTTCATGCTCAGAGCATCCGGCTCCGGATGAATCCGCCGCATAAAGGGGACATTAAGCCTGTCCAAAAGGCCGGCGACCGCGTCGTTGGCTTCGACCATGAACATCTCTATCATAGTATGCGGATAGCTCGTATCGGCCGGTTCTGCGTCCACAACGCGGCCTGATTTATCCATGATTAGTTCGGTCTCCGGCAGGTCCAGATGTAACATGCCGTTTTTGGTGCGTCTTTGCTCAATTGATCGGCTGAGTGTCTCCATATTTTTCAGCAGCTCTATTACCTCCGGCCGCATATCTTTTGTATGGCCGTGAAGAATTTTGTCGGCCTGCCGGTATGTCAAACGCTGCGTTGAGCGGATAATACTGTTCGCGAAGCTGCGGGATATTATTTTGCCTTCCCGGTCGTAAGTGATATACACACTTTTAGCGAATCTTTTTTGATCCGGTTGAAGGCTGCAAATTCCGTTGCTGAGAATTTCCGGCAGCATAGGGATTGTTTTAGCGGGCAGGTAGGCGCTGTTGCCGCGATCTTTTGCCTCGATGTCAAGCGGCGAGTCGGTCGTTACGAAAGTGCTGACATCTGCTATATGGACGCCAAGCACCCAGTTGCCCGCGGGATCTTTTTCGAGGCTGATTGCATCGTCGAAATCTTTAGCATCCGGCGGGTCTATTGTAATAATGATTTTGTCGGTGATATCCTGCCGGTTGTTTTGATTATCCGGATTAAAATTTGCCGCGGCTTGTCGAGCCTGTTTGAGGCAGTCGCCATCGAATTCGCCGGGCAGATGATACTGATGTATGATCGATTTTATCTCGGTATCGTATCGGCCGGCTTTGCCCAGCACCTCGATTATAACACCGCGTGCTAAATATTTCTCTGTAGGATAAGTCATAATCTCGACGACGACTTTGTCTTTTTCGTTAGCTCCCTTTGCTCCGACGTCGTCAACGGAAATCGGCTCGATAAAACTCGAACCATCCGGTTGAACGAGCCAGCCCTCGGAATGTTTGAGTAAAGTGCCGACAAACCTGCTTTGTGCCCGTTCGAGAATTTTGATGATTTCGCCGCTGAACTGCATTTGCCCGCCGCGCTTGCCTTTTCTTTTGACTTTTGCGATAACTGTATCGCCTGTCATCGCCTCGGCTGTGGCGTCCGGGGGAATGAACAAATCACCGTGCGCATTTGCTTCCCGCGGAATTACAAATCCGAACCCTTTGGGATTGGCCCGGAATGTCCCGATTATTTGGCCGGCTAATGAAGGCAGGCTAATCAGGTTTTTCGCCCCGATTACAACGTGCCCGGCGTGGCGAAGATTCTCGAATGCTTTCTTGAAATGCGGATAATCTTCGGAACCGACGCCAAGGGCTTTGGCCAACTGGCCGAGCTTGAGAGGCTCGTAATCGCTGTGCTTGAGTAGTTTGATTATTCTATCTTTATAAATTTCCGCCATCTATCTAAGTCTTTCGTAAAAAATTTAGTTTTTTCAATTATAGCTGCTTTGGATTGTTTATAAAGAAGGAAAAAAGAATTGTGTTAACAGGTGCATTTTGCCTTTTTTGAGATTTTTAACAATTTAACGATTCGCTTCCGGTCGATATCATCCAATGAATATATTTTTATATGCCGCATTGTCTTGCCTTTTCCCTCGAACATCTCTATTTCCTCTTGCTTTAGGCCGTTTATGGCGAACCCCATATTGACATGGTCTTTAAGGGCAACAATATAATATCTGTTTTCGTAAAACGGCACACCCACCCATATTCTCTCTTCAATCTTTGGGAATGTTTTTATGATAATCTCGCGTAGCTTGAGACAGATTTCCTTTTGCGGCGATTTTTGCTTCTTGATATATTTTTCAACTTCCTTGTTCATATTTATAATATTATTCACGAAGCTTCTGAATAAAAGGTTGCGATATTTTGTTGCCTTTGTATTCAAATTCAGTATCAGCTCCGTATTTTAATAGGATTCTCCCGATTTTTACATTATTTCTGGCACAAGCCGTAGAAAGAGGGCTATGACCATATTCACTTGCAGTATTAACATCGGCGCCGTTAGCTAATAGTAATTCCGTCATTTTCTTATCATCATTCCTTACGGCTATATTTAGTGGAGTATATCCATTGCTGTGCAGGTTTAATTCTGCCCCAGCTTCGATAAGCAGCGTTGCCATTTCAATGTTTCCCGAACTGACCGCGGAAACAATCGGTGTTCTATTGTATCCCGCTTTGCTGTTGACATCAGCTCCTTTGGAAAGAAGAAATTTAACCATTTCCATCTGTTGGGCTGCCGCTGCTGTTCCAAGAGGTGTATATTCATCTATTCCCTTGATGTTTATATCTGCACCGTTTTCCAATAGTACCTTTGCTGTTTCAATACTATTACCTCTTACTGCGTAATTTAGTGGAACTTTATTTGTATAACCCAGCTTTGGATTGATGATAGATCCATTTTCAAGAAGAATTTTAACTATTTCGGCATGACCGTTTTCTGCGGCATAATGTATCGGAAGCTCTGCCGCTTCATTTCCCGCATTTACATTTGCGCCATGTTCGAGAAGAAATTTTACTGTTTCAACCTGGCCGGCTGAGCAGGCTCTATGTAAGGCAGTACCCTGATCTGCGAAATAAGTACGTGAATTAATATTTACTCCAAGAGCCAGTAGTTTCTTGATATGCTTAATATCGCCTTCACGAGCAGCTTCCTGGATACTCATACAACCAGTAAAAAACAGGGGAGTTATAATAGACATCAGAAACCAGTGAATATGTTTTGTTGTGCGACATAATTTTCTCATTTCCCGATATCCTTGTTTTGTTAGAGGATCATTTTTTGCTTTTTGAAGCCTGCTGTGATATTTCTTGGTATCTTTTATACTCATTTAAAACAGTAGTGAAATTTTCCCGCATAGGTTCGGAGGTTTTTGGGATTATTGGTTCAAGTTCCTCTATTGCTTTTTCAAACATTCCTGCTCTGAAATAGACTGTTGAAAGCAAAAAACGTACCTCAAAATGGTCTGGTTTTAACTCTTTGCATAGTTCGAGTTCAGCAATAGCTTCGTTGTACCTACCTCTTGAATCCATTAACTGGCCCCATTCGAGGTGAGCATTGAAATCATTGGGGTTATACTTTAACTGTGCAGTAATAAAACCTAATTTGTAGCCAACAAGATAATTATTCATTTTTTCTTCGTTATTTGTGAGATATTCACCTGTACTGTCGTAGAGCAAGGAAAAACCGATTAGACCCTCACCAAGTTCTCTCACATCTTCAACAGAAAATCCTTTTTCGTTATAACACAATACATCTATTCCGAATTTTGAGAAGTCGAATCTTTTATTAAATTCGTTTTTATCATCGTCCAACAATATGACTATAACCTGATGGTATTTATCTGAGCCGGAACCTTCCTTAAAACTCTCGAATTCATGAATGCAAGGAGCGCATGACATTGACCCAAAATGAAAGAGGTATAGTTTGTCATTGTTATTGTATGTGTCGATGATTTTCTTAATGATCAAGTTGCTTTTGCTGGTACTTGTTTTAGATTCTTCAGACTTATTGCGTCCCCATCCACAAGACACAAAACAAATAACCAGAACTGAAACAGTAAAACTAAAAAGTGTTGCTGGTAGATGGTTTGATTTTCTTTTCCTCATATTCCAATCTCCCTGTTAGAGTTATTAAAATTCAAATCAAAGCTGCCGCATCTCATTTATTCCGGAGTGATTATATGAGCGAAAGGGTATGACAAACAAGCAAATAATGCTTGATTGTGGTATTTATTGAAATGCAAGAGCGAAGCGGAGCATACTGAAAAAGTTATTTTGAGACAGTTCTTCAAATATGCCGCGCTTCGCTCAAAATGACATTAAATTC
>JAFGBG010000142.1 GCA_016933295.1 Sedimentisphaerales bacterium
AAAATGTTATTAAAGTCTCTCACGATAAAAAAGTTATTCGCCGCCTGGAAAAACTCCTCGCGGCATAAAATCGGTCAGTTTGAGTAATATAAAACAATTCTACCATTCGGCGGAAAAAGAAATCAGAGATGTTATCGATATGGATTCGCTGCTTGCTTATTACGATGTCGAGTCGAATTCGATTAAAACTTCACCGGTGTTTTCGAGAAAAGAATATTTGGAAACTTATCCGGCTTGGTCGCCGGATGGACGTTTTTTGTATTTTTCCGCCGCGGCGATTCCCTGGAAAAACAAGAATAAAATTCCGCCGGATAATTATAAAGTCAAATACGATTTGATGCGGGTGGACTATGATATTGAAAATGATTCCTGGGGACAGCTTGAAACAGTGGTGTCTTCGGAAAATACCGGGCTTAGTGCATTAATGCCGAGAATCAGCCCCGATGGAAAACGGCTTCTTTTCTGTATGGCCAGTTACGGCAGTTTTCCCGTTTACAACGAAACCAGCGATCTTTATCTTCTCGATTTGGAAAAAGAAAATAGCCGACCGATCAGACTGAGCATAAACAGCAAAGAGAGTGAGTCATGGCACTGCTTCTCGAGTAACAGCCGATGGATAGTATTCAGCAGTAAAAGGGATTACGGAGTATTTACACGGCTTTATATAAGTTATATCGATGAGGAAGGTACGGCACATAAACCTTTCATATTGCCTCAAAAGAATCCGTCTTTTTATGAGTCCTGCCTGCAAACGTTCAATACGCCGGAGTTGATTGTCGGGCCTGTTTCCGCAAGTGTTGATGAAATAGCCGGTACTATTATGAGCTCACAAAAGCTGCTGGTCGATATGCCGATAACTATGGCAACTCCCAAGGCCGATGGGACTTCACAAAGTATCCCTGCGGGACAGCGCGAATAACAATTGCTGGATGAAGCGTTGCAGCAGTCGAAGCGCCATGACAAAGCGATGCCTGGGGATTTTCCTTGATATTTACATGAAAATCTTGTTACAATAAGGATTTATAGCTATATAGAGATGTAATGTTTCAATGTATATGATTTTATCTTTGTCCTTTAGAATAAACGATAAAAATGAGCATCAAATTTAATCTGCGAGAGTTTGGAACACCCGAAGCAGGTGAGATTTATATCACGGCTGTTCCGGCGAATGCTGCTTCAAATCAACAATTATGGCACGAGATGTTCGCAGGTATTCGCGAAGCCGTTGTTTCGACGGGGGCTTTTATTTTTCAGGAACGCATATTTATAAGCGGCAAAGAAACACAATCTGTTAATCGAATTCGTCAACAGGCTTATGGTGATATCGACGATGGTGTGGCGCCAAGTTTACTTCTCGGCAAAACAGGATTATGGGGATCAATAAGCGGCGTACAGGTTTATGCGGTTAAGTGCAAAGAACTGCCGCATGTAATAGATTTTCATGGTAATCGCTGTGGTCGTATTGCAATCGTGCCCGGCGGAAAATACCTGGCCCTTTCTGCGCTATCTGCGCCGAATGTAAAAGAGCCAGCCGAACAATCGCGGAATGTTTTAACAAAAGCCGTTGCTATTCTGGACCAGCACGGAGCTAATTTCTCGAATGTACCCCGAACATGGATGTGGTTAGGTGACATATTGTCGTGGTACGACATGTTTAATCGGATTAGAAATGAATTTTTCACCGAACAGGGCATAATCGATAAAAACATCAGCGAGTCTTTACCGGCGAGCACAGGCATTGGTCTTCTGCCGGCAAACGGAGGCGCTTGTTCGATGGATCTTACGGCGGTAATAGAGCCTTCGGATTCGATAAAGTATCTTCCGGAAACCGTAAAACAACAGTGTGCGTTCGAGTACGGCTCGGCTTTTTCCAGAGCGACCGAAGTTATTACACCTGCGGGAAGAACGATTTACGTTTCCGGAACAGCCTCGATAGATATCAGCGGGATTACGACGAATATCGGTAATCCCATCGGGCAGATAGAAGAGACAATTGAGAATGTTCGAGCGGTTTTGAGGGATACGAATTGCAGTGACGGCGATATTGTGCAGGTAGTGGCATATTGCAAAACGGCGGAAATAGAAAAAATGTTTCTCGATATGAAAAGTATTCCTTCCTGGCCGTGGCTCACGACGGTGTGTGATATTTGCCGGCCTGATTTGCTTTTCGAGATTGAGGCAGTCGCATTGGTTGAAAAATGATTTTTCTTCAAAGCGTGTGAATAATTATCATATTCATCGAAGGGGTCATCAGGTTTTTATTTTTTGGAGATAATGATATAAAGGCGCGATCAGTTTGAAACCGGAAGCTAAATCGTCAACTAACTTTTCGCTAAAAAGTATTTTGTCTATTTTTCTGTTACAAACCAGATACATGTTCTTTCTCTGATACCAGTTCAGGATTTTTTCAGATTTGTTTTTATCGAGTATCCTCTTATATTTTTCACCCTCCAAAGCAAAATCACTTTGCCCGTCAAGGACGGAAACTGTTTTCAGGAATTCCTTTGGATTCTCGTCAATCATCTCCCTGAATTTACACATTATTGCCGGTGCGGCGTTATAGAATCCCATGCCGTACCGATATGAATTTACTGACAACTCGAAAAAATAGCCGCTTACGAGAGTTGTCCAGTCTTTATTGCGATTTTTAAATGTAATCCAGACGGTGCTTCTGAATGGTGATTTGTCCCTGGAAAATCTTGTATCTCGATAAATCCTCGAAATCGTCTTGTTGACTGCGGGAATGATTTCAAAACGCGGATCGATGTCAAGCATGAATTCCCCCAAATCCATAACAAGATTTCGTAAAGGTTCCAGTACATATTTGTCATATTCCCGCCTGTGTTTTTCAAACCAGGTTTTGTTATTGTTTGCTTTGAGACCTTTGAGAAATGTTAATGTATTACGAGAAAAACCCTCAAAGCGTCTCTGCTGCTCGTCAATTATCTTTTTTTGCTTCTTCATAGATCCATTTTACTTTCATATTCGGTCAGGTTATTGAGGATTAGCTCCAAATCCTTCTCGAATCGGTCAATTTGACTTTCGGAAAATCCGTTATAAAAGAAGGCGGCATGTTCCTGAGACAGTTCTGCGTATTTTTTCTCGAGGTTTTTGTCTTTGCTCGTGCGTTTTATCAGGATAATTCGCCTGTCTTTTTTGGAGCGTTCCCGTTTAACGTACTCCATTCCTTCGAGCCGGTCGAGCATGCTCGTCAGCGTGGATTTTTTCAGTTGTGTCTTTTTGGCAAGCTCATTGATTGAAATGTTATCCTGCTGCCAGAGGGCGAACATAATCCTTCCCTGGGCGGAATTTATCTCAACGCCGTACCTGTTGAGCATCCGCTCGAATATTCTACCGGAAACCTGGCGAATCTTGGCCATAAGGAAGCCCGCCTGCCGCTGTTGTTTCATTGTCTTTGCCATAGTGTACAAAAAGAAGAAAAAGTATAAGCTTCAATAGAAATAAAACATCTTTTTCATTGGGAAATACACTCGTTTGCGAATACTGCTTATTTTATTTTTTCCTTAATTTCTATTAGTGTTTTTGTTGCATTCAAATCGGACAATTTTTTGATTTCTATCGTTACTCCTCTTGTTTTTCCGTATTTTTTGCCGTGAACGAATTTGTCGATGTATTCTTTCTTGAGTTTACTCGTTTTTATCAGTTCTTCGGCCTTGTCGGGAAAATAAAATGTTGTCTTAAACTTGTTATGATAAACGGAAATCCAGGAAATAGTTTTCTTCTTTTTTGTGAGTTTATAAAGCCAGCTTTTCCCGTCGTTATAATAGCGCCATTCGCCCGAGAATGATGGATAGTTTTCTTTTAAGAAAACCATAAATGAATCCCATATATTTTTCATTTTCCCGAGATAGCGGCACAAAACCTCGTCATCCGGATATTCGTCTTTATTATTCAAACAGGGCTTTTCCATATTTCTCTCCTAAACCGTGTTGCGGCTGAGTTTCTGCCGGACATTTTTACACTAACGGGGATTAGGAACGGAGCGATGCGCATGAAAAACCTTCCACTGGCCGTCTTTCAGGGTGAAAACAATCGTCTCGGCAAATGCGATACTCATTTCACCTCCATCCCCAGTGAACTTGACCGAGGTTGTTCCATCTGCTACCCAAACAACCACAGTCGGAGATACAACAGTAATATGCTTATGGTTATATTTATAGGATACGCTATCTAGTCCCTGGAGACCTTGTCGGGTACCGTCTAATGCTTCCTGGCGTGTCATCATAATTATGCCGTCCTGAACAATAACGCCTTTGCATCCGTCAAGTACGTGACTATAAAGGGCTTCAGCATCCCGATTTTCCGCCGCCCCCATCATCTCGGCATGCACTTTCATAATTGCTTTCTCAATGTCTGCCTGTTGTTCTTTTGTTACATTATTTTTTTCACTTTGAACAGCCCATACGACTGAGACAAGGCCCAAAATAAAAACTATTTTCAATTTATTCTTCATGATTTTTCCTTTCAGTTAATAAAACTTCAAATTATTATTTTTCTAACTATTACATATTATAGTTTGATCTCAAAAGGTCCATTTTTGCACCTCCCTTTGATTTTTGAGGGCACAAGTTTTATAATGCCATATTCCGGTCCTTCCGGTCCGTTCGGATAATACATGGTCCAGCCCTTTTGCCAGATTCGATTTTTAATCTCCTGATCCGTGATAATTTCAATTTCCCCACCCAGCATCATGCCGACGAGCTGATTCGCATCGCAGAAATATACAGACACCTTCGGATTGGCTTTCATACGAACCATCTTGGGAGACAGCATACTGGTTGACAGATAAACCACGAAGTCATTGTCTTTTTCTTCTTTAAATAAATCGGCAAGCGAAGGATATTGTCTGGCATATCGCAGGTTGTTCATTGCATTGGTATGTGGAAATCCTTCTGAATCGATGGTAGTCAAATAGCATACAGGCATATTACTCATCAAGCTCATGCAGGTCTCTTGCATATAATTAGATATCTGCACACCCGTTTGCCCTTCTTCTGCAGGGCATTTTTCAATCTGACGCGAACCTGGAATGAGTGTGCGCCAAGCTATTTGCCAATTTTTATCCTGCCGCACGAATACAAGAATTTCATGGCCTGTGTCTTCGAACTTTTTGCCCTGGAATTCCCAGATGCACTCATACTTGTGACAGGACACAACAGCATCGCCATATACATCAATGTGTTCATCCGAAGCGTCAAGTTTATGGAATGTCATTTGCGAACAGGCATCTTCATAGGTTCTCAGGCATACGTCTCTGCCCTGTGCATGGGTATTTATACCCGGAGATATCATTACAACATCATCATGGAAATAAGGATTTAGTTTCTCGAAGCCCTTTCCTTCCATACATGTGTGATTGACGGCCTGCACAATCTGCCATATCTGCTCTTTGGTTTTCTGTTTATTCATTTTAGAATTCCTTTTTTTGGCGGCTTTTATAAAAAAACTGCTCTTAAATCGTTGCCTCGAAAAAAGACATCGTTAATTATTATTGTAACTTATGCCAAAGAATTTTGCTAAAGTTCGAACTCGAAAGGTCCTTCTTTATACCAGCCTTTAACGAAGTTTGGTAATAGCTTAAGCAAGACAAATTCTGGATCATCAGCTCCGCCCGGCCAATGTATTTTCCATTCATCCTGCCATATCTTTTTCTTTAAGTCCGAATCATCTACTTCCTCGATATCACCTGTAAACATTACAGTATGGAATTGTGCAAAATCGCCGTAGTAAACCGAAACCTTTGGATTTACCCTGATTTGTTTCATTTTTGACGAGGAGCTACCTGTCAGCATATAGATCAAAAAATCTTCATCGTGGCCCGCGAACAGTTCCTTTGCTATTCTACACTGTTGTTCATTTCGAAGGTTTCCCATCATTCGTATGTGCGGATAACCATCATAGCTTATTGTGCTCAGATATGCCGCATCAGCCGCTTCCATTAATTTCATACATTCTTGTTTAAGCTCTTTTTCTTCCATTATTTTTTTCCTTTCCTTAGTTTCTATATGATAAATACGAATTATTTTTTAAATAACCCAGCGCCAAGGTCACTCCCTAAAGTGCCCGGTACAACATGTAAATATCCCCGCGGCCTGACCACGCTAAGGGCGTCGGCGGTTACAATAGCTTTTTCAAGTTGCACATTCCCTTGCTTAATAACATTTTTCTCTTCGAATGTTATTTCCGGGCCGGTTTGGCCGTTTATTGCGGCAGCTGTCCCATAGCCGGATTTGTATTTGTTATCTGTAATTATGCAGTCTCGAATTGTATATTTTTTTTTATTGTTCGGCGCTCTCATCCAGAAATACTGACTGCGGGTAATGATATTGTGATGGAATTCAAAATCCTCATCTGTCTGGCACGTCCAGACTGCGGCAATGTCCGCTCCATCGACGATACAGTACCGCATCGCATTGCCTTTACTGATGCCTCCTTCGGCGTCCCAGAAAATTGCAGGTATATCGGATTTGTAAAAAACACAGTGTTCTACAACAACAGCTTGGCCGTTTGCACATACAGGGCAGTTGTAGGGCAGTGCCTGCTCGTCCCCGACGAACATGCACTGTGAAATAACCAGGTCGTCGAGATTTTTGCCGGATCTGAATATAGAATAGCACCATGTTCTCGGTCTGGGATTGCCGAGAAACTTTATCCCACGCACGGTTGCATGGCTGACTTCTATTTTTATGGCGATTGCATGTTTTTCGGTATCCGAGCCCTCCCCTTTGACGGTGGACAATATCACCGGCATCATCGCAGGCGTCCAGTTCTTGTCGTCGGGGAGGACTGTCGCTTCGATAATAAATCGTTTATCTTTTGCGTATTGCCGCGATTTTTCAAAGACAACCATTTCAGGAATACAGTAAGCACCGGGAGTAATTTTTATTGTTGTCGGTCCCGGCTCATTGCTGTCGTTCACAATTGCCGCCGCTCGTGCTATTGTTTGTATCGGCATCTCTTTCGTGCCGGGATTTGTGTCATTGCCCTGGTCGCTGCTTATGTATATTGTCTCGGCCTGTGTAGATACACCAGCGCTGAAAATAACCACGGCAAAAATAATCCACCATAATATATTTTCTTTGATTCTCATTTTCTCTCCTTTAATCAAAATTAATCTTTCCGCGGCATAAATATTCCTGCACCCAATTCGCTCCCGACTGAACCTTTTGTAATATGCATATAATTTCGAGATTTTTGATTTGTATCAAATTCCAAAGTGCCGTTAGTAATAACTTCGACTTTTTCGTAACTGACTTCATCGCCGGTCTCGCTGGTAGGCCCGGCCGCTGTGCCATATCCGGAGAAGTGTTTATTTCCTATAATAACGCACTTATTGATTTTATATTTTTGACAGTCACCCTGTTTCCTTATCCAGAAATACTCGCAGTTTGCTACAATGTTATTGTGGAATTCAAAATCCTCTGTTGTCTGACAAGTCCATGGGCCTGACATATACGCTTCATCAATGATACAATATCTCATGGCGCAATTTCGTCCGCCAATCTCTTCAAGACCATCCCAGTAAACCGCACTTGCCGCACATCCCTTAAAGATGCAATGTTCTACAACAAACCTGTCTCCCGTCGCCAGTGTTGCAGCATAGATGCCGGCACCATATCTGTCACCGATAAATATGCATTGTTTTATTAAAAGGTCATCAAGTTCCTTTCCTATCCGCTCTACACATCCATGCATATTATTAAGTGTTGGATTTCCAAGAAATTTTAATCCCTGTATTGTTACATGGTTAATTTTGACTTTAATACTGTATGTCTCCGTATAAGCGTCCGGCTTTCCCGGAACTCGTGGATCTTCGCATGATAAGAGGATTGGCATCGAAGCCGGAGTCCAGTTTGGATCATCCGGCAGGACAGATGCTCTTATGATTAAACGATTCTTCTGACTATATGGCCGATTATTGGTA
>JAFGBG010000143.1 GCA_016933295.1 Sedimentisphaerales bacterium
CAGGCACGGATCAGTTACAATAAAGAACAATTATATATATATAGCTGGTCGTTGTGGCTTGCTCTCAGGCACGGATCAGTTACAATAGCCGGATCCATCAGGCAATAATACCTATAGTTGTGGCTTGCTCTCAGGCACGGATCAGTTACAATACTGTCAGGCCGGCAAAAATAATCGCCCAGTTGTGGCTTGCTCTCAGGCACGGATCAGTTACAATCATCGTCGGCCAGGCTGTTTATAACTCGGCGTTGTGGCTTGCTCTCAGGCACGGATCAGTTACAATCGTCCGGTTCGGGCTTGAGCCGCGTAGTAAGTTGTGGCTTGCTCTCAGGCACGGATCAGTTACAATAGTTGGCCTGCAAGCCCTTTATTTTCAAGAATTTGCGGGTAAAGTCTATTAAAATAATTCGAGTTGTCTTGGTGGTGGAGGGGTGGGTTTTCGCATTTTTCCCCAAAAAGATTGCATACGTCCGAACTGCTTATCCGTGATTGTAATAAGACGAACTTCACCATCGGGAGGCAAAAAATTCTTAATCCTGTTATAATGAACATCGGCATTTTCCTCACTCGCACAATGCCTAACATATACAGAATATTGTAGCATACTAAAACCGTCTTTCAACAAATTTTTACGAAAGTGGGTATAGTCTTTTCTTGCCTTTTTTGTGTCCGTTGGCAGATCGAACATTGTAAAAATCCACACCGCTCTATACCCACTTAATATCATATTTCAGGTAAATCCAGATTCTTCTGCTTATAGGAAAAACAACGCTGTAAAGAGGCCATTGTTCGATGCAAACCAACCATTAACGGTCCCTTGAAGCCGGATATTGTTACTGGCTCATAAAGTACTTCGAGCAATTTGGCTTTAGTCTCTTGATCTAGATCGTAAACTGGCCCTCTTTCTAAATAGACATCTCTAACCTTATCCTCGACAAATCCTCTAAACGGTTCCAGTAAATCATCTGCCAAGCAAAATGCATTGTAACGATTTCTATGATGAATCCCTAAACAAGGCAGAAGACCGGCAGAACAAAGTGTACGTGCGACAGCAGCACGCATTACCATATACCCGTAATTAAGCATATTATTTGGTGGCTTTCCATTTACATTCCTATGGAACGTTAAATCTTGTAGATATACGGGCCAAAATTTTCTACTTGCCTGAGCTTCAATATTATCCGGATCACCTGAACGAACTCTATGCCTTAAAGTCATCAGAGATTTATATACGTCACTATCTTTACCTGCAAGTTTCGCCTGATGTTTGATCTTGGTCTGAATGATTTGTTTCCATAGTCTTTTTTTAACCGGCTCTTTGACTTCAATTTGTTGTCTAAATCGCTCTGTTTGAACACTATTACTTTCAATAGGAAGCAGCATACCAGCCGGATGATGGTTCCCCCCGCAGAGAACAATTGCTGCACCTTTATCCAGCAATTCGGTGAAGACAGAATGTGTATAAGTAACGCCAATATGATCGACTAAAAGAACTCCTATATCTTCACAGGGAATACTTGAAACCTGTTCACCGTCTTGTCTTAACAATAATTGTCCATAACGAATTGATAAATACGTCCTTGCCGATGATATTTCGACAATTCGCTTAATCATTATAGCCTCCCGAATCTGCCATTCATATTATATATATCGGCAAATCCGAGATTCAACTTTTTTAATCTCTTATTAGAGGTTTTATATCGCCCAGAGGTCCAACCCAAACCTTCTGTGGTGATTTGTTTTTTTCTACTCCAAGGATTTGCAGTTGAGCGACCGTTAATCCACCTGTTAGCTTACCGGGGAGCTTAATATCTTCTCTGGTTTGACAGGTCTCTGTTTCTTTTGCACGCCCGGCATCATGATGGGGAGTAAAGTGAATAAGACCGTTCCCATCAATCTTAAAAACGACAAAAAAGTCCGGTTTTCTTGTTTCTGGGTGCTTCATATATACCGTTTCACCTATTGAAAGTGACATTACAAATTTACCGTCTTTTGTGTCTTCTCGATTCACAGCAGTTTGGGGCCTTAGACCAGATGCCTTCGGAGGTCTTACTCTTTGTGCAGCATCGTAGTTAGTCACTACCTCATATTTCCACTTACCTTTTTTATCCTCCCTGATTTCGATATGATGATTATTTTGTGGTTCATAAAGCCGAACAGACCGATTGTTCTCGTCGTATTCCATCTTTCCTGTTTTTGGATTCCATCGCTTTCTTAATATCGGTTTGACTGTTGGTGCTCGCAAGAGAGTAAAACGCCTAATTGGAACTCCACTGTTGAGAACAATGTCTTTACTTTTTAGTAAATCCTTGAGTTGTTTCTCTGTATACATATCCGGATCAATGCCATTAGTTTGTAAGCACTCACGCAACTCTTGTCTGAACCATCTATCCCTGACTACTCCAGACTTGCCCGGTGCAACATCTTTCAGGGCAAGCATCTCTTTGCGTATTTTTTTTCGCAACACTACAGAATTTGCAGTTTTTAGTTCTTTCAACATCTTTTTCCATCCATTAGGAACACGTAAGTGCTTCGGACTTAATTCAGCTATCGGCTTCTTTATAGAAGCATACTTCGTCAGATTGTTCTGCTCATCTACCACTGCACCATATAATGTATCGTTATGTAATGAACCTTTTATCTTTCGTCCCTCCGGTCTGTGAGCAACTACTAAATTGTCATATTCCTTCATTACATCCATACGAAATGAATGAAAATCACCCCATGGCGTTCTCACAGCCTCTCGTTTCGGTGATGCATAACCTTCAGATCTTGCTATTTCTTGCATTTCCGCTGTTTTGGCTAGTGAACTTAATCGCTCGGGCCCGCTTAAAGCGATGACCGTAGCGTCTATCGCATGATGCCGATGGTCCGCTCGATTCTTCTTATCTCCTTCATAACTATCGTCTTTCCTGTCTGGGAATAAACCCCAATCCTGCCTTAGAATTGAAGTGTAACGGCCCTTTGTTGTAAATACTCTACGTTTGTTATCTTCCTTGTCGCTATACATCACATCACGCAACCAATTAACTACCTGTCGTGATGCATATGCTGTATCTGTCAATTGCGACTCGACAAATCCATCCAAATCCGGAACCTTTTTGTGCAGATTGTCCCACTTTGTTTTATTGTCCTTTTTCAAATGTCCCAGTCGTAATTCCAGTTGGCCAAAAGCCTCTTCAGTCAGCCATTCTATTGGAGTATTGTTCCCCTTGCCCCGGTTACATTTTGTATGGCATACAACAAGATTGTTTAGTCCATTGTCTCCACCTCGACTTTGTGGTGTAATATGATCAAGTTCAACACTTTCGCCAGCAGCAGCTATCTTCTCTGTAATAGTGTCACCATCACAGTATGCACAGTGGTATCGTTGTTCTTTGCTGAGTAAAACACGTTTTACAGCCTTCGCTTGTTGCGTCTTGGATAGGTTGTACCAATCAACGTATTTTTTGATCTCTTCTATAACATTTTTACGTTCCTTTTCCCTCGCACGATTTCGTGCCAACTGCTTATTACGAACAATTGCACTTTGCCTTGCTTCTCTTGCAAGTTCAACCACGATGCGATCGGGTTTGCATCCACACTGACGCATATATGCTTGAAGGTGCCGCCTCACCTCATGAATCGCTTTGCGAACGACAGGATTGCTCAAATTGTCTGGAGCAGGTGGTAGCAAATCAGAGTGCTTCATAATATATTGTCTTTGCCGCCTATTCCCAAGCCCTACCTCGAATGAGTATCGTTCTCGTTGAGGGTCACTTGCTCCGTTTTCGGCATCCTCCACAAACCGCTGCCTTGCCTCATTTACTGTCCATCCTTCTCGCATGTAAGGTAATAGGTTTTTAATTGCACGCCGAGAATAGTTAATCCGATTATCTACTTTAGGTCGCTTCTTCCATGCTTCGATAAAGCGATCGATTTGCTGATCATTTAACGCCCACCAGTTCCGACAACCTTCTTTCAAACTCTCGACATCCTTAATAATTTGAGGATCAAACTTTAATACTGCTCTGTTGACCGATTCCGTTTCAATTTTTGGCATATTTGCCCATTCCTCTATCCCAATCGCTCCAACAATTTCTCGACTAAACCAGTTTGTGTTCAATCCCCGGTCTTCATCATTCTCCAGACTGAGTGTATAATCTGTCTTCTTCTGCCCTTTATCGAGACCCAATGCCTTTCTTACAGTTGCAACACTTCCGGTCTTCTGCTTATTTAAGACGGATATCACTTTAGCCCGTTCTTCTGAACTTAAGGGCCGCTTTAATTCTCCACGTGGTGTTATCCTTATGTTATTTACTGTCTCCAAAACTAAAAATTCCTGTGCATACATATCTGCCTTTGGACATTTCATATCCGTAGGTTCCAAATCACAACGAGCCAGTGTCCCAACATCCCAATATGCCTTCCGCTGCCCAAACAAGATTCCTTTATATCGCCACGTTCGGTCACCTTCGGGATTATCCAGTTTCCTCCGGCACTCGTCTGTTAGTTGTTTAGCCAAATCACTGTTGTACGATTTCTGCCTATTCCATAGCTCATCAAATTCTTGCCATAACAATTCACGATCTGTACAAAATTCGTAAATGTCTTCTCCGTTCGCATTTCTGCGATTACGCACTCTCTGGCCAACAAACTTGCCCTTGTTTCCAACTTGGATCCTTCGTTGCTCATACTGTATGGCCATAAGTTCACCGAATGTTTGTGCGTTTGCATCTTTTATGGCTTTACGCGTATGATTTATCGCATCTTTTATTTTTCCTGCGTTCTCATCCTCCTCATCTAAACCAAATCCAAATGCTCCACGTCGCTGTGCCATATGTAATAAGATACGACCCAATTCTTGCGGCTTAAGTTCACGTTTTAATCCATCCCTCCTCAATAGCCATGGATTATTATCCTCCAGCCACTTCTTTTCTGCACAGCAATCCTCGGGCATCCATCCATTATCGAGTAAAAATTTCCTCATTTCATGCTTTCTCTTAGTTCTCCTTTTTATTATTTTGCGACTTGTCCGCTTATCACGCCGAGCTTGATTTTTTGGGGCTCCGCGTTTCGTGTCTGATTCCTCAATGCCTGCGGGAAATACACTGACTCCCATTTTGATGCTTTTTCTTTTCAGATCTATCCATGCTGAACCAACAGAATTACTTCCAATATCTAATCCGAGTGTGGTCGAGAACATTTTTTCCTCTCCAACAATTTTTTTCTTGAATTCTATTATTTACTAGCTATAATTACTCCCATTGTAACTGATCCGTGCCCGCGGGTTTTCCACAATAAGATGAAAAATTCGTAGGCACCAGCCTTCGGGCGACCACCGTAGTACGGGCAACCCTCGTTCTGCGGTTTTTTTAATTGTTATTTGTATGCTTGTCATGACAACCAGATTCCGAAAGGAATCTACCAGGCATTGACGCAGGGAGCATTGGAAAATGCATTCTGCGGCAAACCTTATCTATAAACTATCTCAAACTCGCCTGATTATGGTCTTAATATTAACATTCTATATCTACCAAGCAAGGAAAAACCATGCAGATTCTTGACTTATGAGCCACGGCACATAGAATTACGTTATGGAGAAGGCTGGAATCAGGGGTAAAATGATTAAGAAAGACGTATACAGACATAAAAAAAGCCGTGATCTATTTGCAATCGCGATTGATGAAAACGGTAATGTTATATCAACCAGCGGGCCTCTACTGACCAAAGATATTAATCCAGAAGAATTAGATTATGACAATTACTGGAATCTGGATATAAAAATCAACATAGATGGTTTTGAACTACTTTCCGAGGCGGAGTATAAAGACTTGCTAAAAAAAACCGGATTCTTTATCCAAGAATCGCAGCGATCAATTTTTAGCGAACTCAAGAAGAAAAAATAGATATAGATTTGCCACGGCGGCTGGTCAATAAAATGAAAGCGATATACAAACATAAACGAAGCGGGGATTTGTTTGCCATTGAGACCGATGAGAGCGGTAAAGTTATATCTACCAGCGGGCCGCTGCTGATAAAGGATTTAAATCCAGAAGAACTGGATTATGATAATTACTGGAATCCAGATATAAAGGCAAATATCGAGGGCTTTGAATTGTTATCCGAAGCGGAGTATAAGGAACTGCTTAAACAAACCGGCTTTTATATTCAGGAAAGCCAGCGATCTATTTTTAGTGAGCTTAATCGGAAAAAAGATTGCGAACAGAAATAATATTTTCACGGCAACCAGCCAATAAAAAAATTTATGAATAGCTTACAACCACTTAAAGTTAAAAGAAAAACTGGCAACGAGGTCTTCACAAATCAATGTTCCGGAAAAACTTTAACACTTAAAGATTTCTGGCAGTGGTCATCATCCGATTTGGTCAGTAATACCACAAGGGGTGTTTTAGCTGAATTTCTTGTTGCTTCGACTCTCGGCCTTAATCAGGGCGTCAGAAATGAATGGGACGCTTACGACCTCAAGACGGAAAATGACATAAAGATCGAGGTCAAATCAGCCGCTTATTTGCAATCATGGTATCAAAAAAAACTATCCAATATCATATTTAATGTTCGATACACCTTTGCTTGGGATTACAAAACGAATCGTTTAGATAAAGATAAGAAAAGGCAAGCTGACGTTTATGTATTCTGTCTGCTTCATCATAAAAGCAAAGAAACCATTAATCCAATGGATTTATCTCAGTGGACGTTCTACGTCGTTCCCACCAAAAAGATAGAGCAAGCATACCCGAATATCAAATCGATAAGTTTATCAAAACTAAAGGTACTCAATCCTGCGATCTGTAACTTTAAGGGGCTAAAAGAGGCTGTCGAGAACAGTTGTAAATAGGAATATGAAATATCGTGCATATATCGACATCGAAACAACAGGATTGAGCCGGTATTACTCGGATTTAACGGTAATCGGTATTGCTCTTGAGAACGGCAGAAAATGCCAGGTGATTCAACTGCTTGAGGATGATATATATGAGGCAAAGCTATTAAAAATCCTCAAAGGAGTAGATGAAATATACAGTTACAACGGCAGCCGTTTCGACCTGCCTTTTATTAAGGCCCATCTTGGAATCAGTTTGAATGACCATTTTAAGCATACCGACTTGATGTACGGTTGCTGGAAACAGAATCTCAAGGGCGGGCTGAAAGGAGTCGAGAGATTGCTTGGCATTAAAAGGCGACTTGCCGATGTCGATGGATATGTGGCTGTGCAACTCTGGTGGGATTATATTAATAATAGCAATCAAGAATCACTGAAAACACTTTTAGCTTATAATCAAGAAGATGTCGTTAATCTGCGAGTGCTTAGACGAAAATTAGGGATCAAATAGACGGATTGTACATATTATTGCATTAATCTGTACAAAATCTGTCATTTCGAGTGACACTCACAAAAGCTACCTTTATTTTTCATTCAAAAATGAGGGCGTGCATAAGCAATTCTGATAATGGCAACATTTTACTTCCAAAGGCTCGACTTACCACCTGCGTTTTTTCAACAATAAACGGTGTAATCGTTGCTAAAATAGCCGAAATACAGTATAAATTCTTGCATGGGTCTTATAGAAACAAAAGAGAAAGATTTTATCAATATGTTTGTTTCCGCACTGAAGGATCCCGATAGCTTTTCTAGATCTGAAGCTGTGAATAAATTATTGATTTGTCATTTTAGAACATACCAATCCTTAAGAGCTTTATATGAACTATTAAGGGATCTCAGAGATAAATCAGGAAATACTCATAAATTCACTAAAAACGCTATAGAGTATTTACAAGCTGAAAGTGACCATTCCTCAAAAGGTTATCCTGCCCTATGGGATTTGTTTGCTAAACCAGAAGTTATCGCTGACATAGAACAATGGGGAAATACAATTATTATTAAACCTATTGAAGCAGAAGGTCTTTGGGTAAGTAAATATCTTTCTTATCTAAAAAAAATAGACTCAACTGTTAGAAGAGATGGAATCCCAGGTGACAAGAAAACATTAAAGCGATTGAAGGAATACCTCACACGACGTCGAAAACGTCCGGATATAGCAGGGACATTATATTATGAAGAAGGAAAAATTAAAACAAAAATGCCTTATCGTTCGATGTTTAAGGAAATTTAATTTAAAATTCCTGCGACCACTTTTATAATCTCTTTTAAAATCTCCTCGAACACAATCATACCTTAATCTAATACTATATTGGATCATTTGCATTTCTGATATTGTGAGTTTTACTACAACTGTCTTGCGACCATTCTGCGACCATTATTCCTTTTTTCAAAGGATTTTATGTCTGTTTTTGTATTACAAAAGGGTAGATTAGACGATGACATAAAATACAAAAAGTATTACAAGGATTTTAATATGGCAAGAAACAAGGAAGTAATAAAAACCGAAACGATAATATTTAGAGCACCAAAGACAGTTGTCAAGTCACTTGATAAGCTTGCACGTATCGCAGGTATCAGTCGGTCACAGATGTTACGGAGGCTCGTACCAAGCTTAAGCCCAAGGAAGGATGAATAACATGAATCCCACTAATGTAAAAAAAAACCGCCTAGCCAACTGCCCAAAAACGAATGTCCTACAAAAACGATCATATGATAATCGTCAAACATCGCCAAGAAAACTCTTCTTTCGCGTAAGACAACAAAAAAGACGCACTGCAAAAGGCCACCTCGATAAGGAACTGAGGGCAATCAAAAGTTTATTGGACAAGGATTATCTTGCCAAAGCAGAACGTGTACTAATCCAGAAGATTCATCAATCAACAACTCTCAAGGTGAGGTCGTTAAAAAATGTCTGAAAAAATTAAATGGCCCTCAAAAATCACAGTTAAAGACGAAAAGACTGGGAAAAGACACACATATATATTTAAGGAATCTTATAAATATTTGGACGAGTCAGGCAATCTGACTTACGAGAAAGCAAGATACGAAAACAAGCAGGCTGATCCTCCAAAGACGATGAGATTTAAGCTGCCAGATAACACTTGGGGCTTGAATGGTCAAAAAAAGATTCTGTATGGTTTGCCTGACGTTGTTAATTCGACACTTGCTGAGCCTGTCGCCTATTGTGAGGGCGAAAAGGATCGAGACCGACTTGCTTCGTTGGGATTTATCGCATGTACTGCTGGTGCAGCACAAGATTGGCAACCCAAAAATAAAAAATATTTTCAGGGAAGGATTATTGATCTTTTTTATGACAACGATGAGATTGGTATAAAGTGGCGAGATATAGTTGCAAACGACCTTTATTCGGTAGCTTCTGTGGTAAGAATAATCGACCTACCGGAAGATTATAAAGATATCTCGGACTTCCTTGACGCTGGGCATAGCAAAAAGGAACTATTGCAAATTATGGAGCGAGGCAGATGGTTTAAGCCGACCGTTACAAGTTTCCCCCTAACAGACGCCGGCAATAGTGAAAGATTTGCATATATGCACAAAAACTTATTTCGTTTTTGTGTGGAACATAACCGATGGTACTGGTGGGACGGTTATCGCTGGAATGTTGAGCTTGGAGAAGAAAAAGCTAATCAATCCGCTATCATTACAGCGAGATCTATCGTTGATGATGCTAAAGATGTTTTCGACAAAAACGAACGAGAAAAAATACTAAAATGGGCAATTGCTTCAGAATCAGCGGTGCGATTGCGAGCGATGCTCAGTCTTGCACAAACAAACAGAGTGATTGTGTGTCACGCTAAGGACTTTAATAAACATAATTACCTGTTGAATTGTCTGAGCGGAACGATTGACTTACGCACAACAGAAATTAGTAACCACAATCCAAGAGACATGATCAATAAATTATGTCCCACTAAGTATATTTCAGACGCCCAAAATGATGTTTTTGATAAAGTTTTAAATGATTGCACGGGTGGTAGTTTACCCATGAAGGAATTTCTTCAAATATCGTGTGGCTATTCTGCTGGAGGCGATACAAGCGAGGAAAAACTATTTTTAATTCATGGTTCGCCTGCAAGTAGTAAAAGCACATTTCTGGAAGGAATAAAGACTACACTTGGCGATTACGCCGCAACAGCTGACTTTGAGACATTTCTAAAACGACCACAAGTTGGTGGAGTTCGCAATGATATTGCACGTCTCTCAGATGCAAGATTTGTTGTGAGTATCGAAGTCGATGAAGGCAAAGAACTTGCAGAAGGTCTCGTCAAAATGCTCACTGGTGGTGATACGGTGACTACGAGATTTTTGTACAAGGAATCCTTCGAGTTTTATCCAAAATTCAAACTTTGGCTTGCAGCTAATCACGCTCCGAAAATTTCTGATCGGGATGAAGCTATGTGGAGAAGGATATTAAGAATACCTTTTGATCATAGTATACCCGAAGACGAAAGAGACCCGGCAGTAAAAGCAACCTTGCGAAATCCAGACCTCGCAGGTCCAGCAATATTAAAATGGCTGGTAGATGGATACCAATTATGGCAGGCAGTGGGATTATGTGTGCCAGATATCATAAAAAATGCAACAAATATATATCGGAATGAGCAGGATCCTCTACGTGATTTTTTTGAGGATTTTTGCGAATTTACACCTGATGGAATTGTGCCAGTTTCAGTTTTGCGGCAACGATACAGTCATTGGGCCAAGGCCTCTGGTCTCAAATATCCTCTGGGACCGCAAGCGTTTAATCACCGTCTCAAAGATAGAGGTTGCGAACAAAAAACAAGGGATGTACCAAACGAATTTGGCACTTTCAAGCCCACTCGTTGCTGGATAGGAATTTCACTTCATAGTGATTTGTTAAGGAATGAAAATGAATACAACCTATGTGAAAACGGTTTCTAACGGTTTTTTATATAAATTACATGTATACCTCTCTCTATAGGAAGTTATATAAAAAGTCGTTTTCCCCGTTATTTTCCGTTAAAAGCGGTTTTTGAGTTTTACCAATAAAGTGTATGAGAAAGGAGAAAAAAATGGATACCAATGATGATCTTGATTTCGGTGGACGCGACGGAACACGAGCGTGGATCTATGCTCGTTATGCGATGGGCGATCCTGTTTCTGTAATTGCTGCCGAAGGCAATTTATCACCAGGTCAAATTTATGCCATTATGCGAGAGAAACCGGAGCGGTTTGCTGAAGCAAAAAAAGAAAGAGACGCTTTCTTTGAGTTGCGGCTAAACGAATTTTCGGATTTGATAGACCAGTTGAGCCTGGAGAGTTTTGTGGATATCCTAAAAAGCATAGACAAAACTAAACAGGTTGACTTCTTGAAGAAAGCCTGGGCGAAGTTTGTCGAATTAAGTCCGGCAAAGCTTCACCCCTGGGAAGTGCCGATGCTTGAAAATCTGAAAAAGAGAAGATTCGTTTTTGAGTACTACAAGCTGGATTTTTCTGTCAACGTAATAGCTTATGTCGCAGGAATAACTGAACACTGCGTTTATCGTATCTTGCGGTCGAATCCGGTTGCGTTTGAGAAGGCGAAGGCTGCACGAACAACGAAAATGAAGAAAAGTCACAATGAACCCTATAAATCATAATAGAAATTCTCTTTTTCCTGTGCCCGTTGGTAGGCAATGCAAAGCCAGAACGAGATCGGGCGACCTTTGCCGAAAATGGACTCTAAAGGGAAAGTCCCGATGTCGCTTGCACGGCGGATTATCTACAGGTCCCCGGACGGCAGAAGGTTTGAAGCGATCACAAACTGCACGACTGAAACATGGAAAGTATTCAGCAGCAGCTAAAGCTGAACGAAGACGAAAAAAACAAGAGCGGATGAAAATAAATTGTGTCTTAGACAATTTGTTGCGTAGCAATGGTCGTCTTAGGTCACAAAGCATCGATGTAATTTTGTCAGTACTTGAGACGAGAATACAAGAATTATCTCCAAAGCAAATATTTCGGATACAACGCCGCCTTTACAAAGATTGTCATAAAAGGGGCGGATATTAGAATAGGTTAGTTATTTTTGGATTTCAAAAATGAGCGAAACAACAAACAAAATCGAGACAGAACAAGTTCTCGTAAAACCAAGAAACGCAGCAAAAATACTGTGTATTTCGGAACGAACTTTGTTTACTCTATCAAAAGAAGGGAAGATCCCGACAGTCCGGTTTGGTCGGAATGTTAGGTATTGTATTTCGGACTTGCATAATTTTATAAATAAATTCAAAGAATGTAGTTAAAATAATATAAACTGATATTTGATGATATAATAAAAGTGCCCCTGCAAGCAACTTTGAGATTAAGAAATGACGCAGGGGCGTAGAGATGAGATTTGAATATAGACCTTTTTGTTTGTTAGGTCAAGGAAAAAATGAGGTAATAAAATGGCAAGCATAGTCAGGAAAAAAACGAAAACGGGCGTAAGGTATGATATTCAGCTTAGTCCGGGCGAACGAGAATCAAGGCCGAAAATCAGCTTGGGCAAGGTAACCGCTAAACAGGCCAACACTGCTAAGATAAACATTGAAACTCTGATTCAATGTGGGGATACCGGTGCTGTAAAGTCCCCCGCTGTACAAGACTGGCTTAAAGGTATATCAGATGGGCTTCGCAAGAGATTGGAGGTTCTAAGCATTATAGAGCCGAAAGAAAAATGCCAGAGCTATACGGTTAGTGACTGGGTATCACGATATATTGACAAAAGACCGGATGTCAAACCAAGAACCAAAGAAAAATGGCGAGATGTTGAAGGCAAGTTGACGGCATTTTTCAGAGGCAAGTTTATCAATGAAGTTACTGTCCAGCAGGCTAAGGACTTTCGGGTATATCTGCAAAGCGTTGTAGGTCTTGCCGAGAACACGATCCGGCGGCATATTAGTATTGCCCGACAGTTTTTCAATGCAGCAGTAGATGCGGAACTTATTAGAAAAAATCCGTTCCGGGGACAGTCAGTATCACTTAGAGCTAATCCTGCAAGGTTTTTCTATGTAACGCAGGAAATGGCCTTAAAAGTGCTTGACGCTTGCCCAGATAGTCAATGGAGGCTAATCTTCGGCTTAGCCCGTTGGGGTGGTTTACGATGCCCCAGCGAAGTGCTACGGCTTAAATGGCAAGATGTGGATTTTGAGCGAAGCCGTTTTATAGTCCATGCCAGTAAGACCGAACATCATGCAGACGCAGGAATAAGAACTGTCCCAATGTTCCCGGAGCTTAAGCCATTATTTCAGGACGCTTTCGATAACGCCAAAGAGGGAGACATTTACTGCCTTAAAAGATATAAGGGTAAGTGGTCAAATCTGGGTGTTCACATGGCACGGATTATTAAACATGCAGGGCTTGAACCTTGGCCTAAGATATTTCAGAACTGCCGATCAACACGTGAAACAGAACTTTTCAAAATGACCGGGGGAAATGTTAAAGCGGTATGCTCTTGGATAGGAAACAGCCCGAAGGTTGCTTTGCAGCACTATGCCCAAGTGACAGAGGCTGATTTACAGGAAGCAGCTAAAATGACGTTAATAAATGACGCTGAAAAAAGGGTGCATAATCGGGTGCAGACTACAGCGGAACTGAGTCGTACCGAATCGCAACAAACACAGGATAAACCTGTTACAAGTCCATGTATTTACGAGAGTAAACGAGAATTTTCGGCACATTGCGAAACAGTGCAAAAAGGTCACCAATCGGGGCGACAGGACTTGAACCTGCGACCTCTTGACCCCCAGTCAAGCGCGCTAGCCAAACTGCGCCACGCCCCGTTGCCGCAATTCTAACCTATTATATCGTAGAAGACAAAACTTTTTTACGAACGAATAAAAAATACATTTTAGCGGCACAAAATGAGTATTATATGAAACAAAATGAGGATTAATAATCGTCCGAAAAAAATTGCTATAATATTTGCCAGTTGCTAATATATCCGTCAAATTCGATACGGTTTATTTTTGCTGAGTTAAAAAAAGCCTGTTATTAATTAGAGGTATCTTAAAAAGGAGTGAATAATGCCTGAGATAGAAAGATTGTCCGTAACAGAAAAAGTAGGTTACAGCCTCGGCGACAGTGCCGCAAATTTTATCTTTCAGTCGGTTATGATGTTCCTGATGTTCTTTTACACGGACGTCCTTGGAATCTCCCCGTGGTACGCCGGATGGATATTTCTTGCCACGAGAATAATTGACGCAATCAACGACCCGATGATGGGGGCCATTTCCGACCGGACAAAAACCCGCTGGGGCAAGTTTCGGCCCTGGGTATTAATAACGGCGGTTCCTTTCGGAGTTATCGGGGTGCTGATGTTCACCGCGCCGAATCTGAGCGGCATGGGCAAAATCCTCTATGCCTTCATAACCTATAACTTTATGATGATTATATATACCGTCAACAACGTGCCGTACTGCGCTATGACGGGAGTTCTTACCGGCGACAATATCGAGCGCACGGGCCTGGCCTCCTACCGTTTTATCTTCGCAATGCTCGCGACTTTCTGTGTTCAGGGATTGAGCATTCCGATGGTAAACGCTCTCGGCGTCGATAATAAATCCATCGTGCAATGCAATGTCACGGCGGACCGGCTCGCTATCGAACCCGCCGGTCCCGGGCTGGCAAAAATTATCGTCTCGGCGGACGACCGGCAGGGAAACGTAATTAAGAAAGATTTTTATGTAAAGGTTACCAAAGCCGTTCCGGAAGTCCCGATTCTAAAAGCCCCGATTTCCGACCTGACACTTGAGCAGGGTTTCGGAGAGTACACGATAGACCTTACGTCCGTATTCGAGGCGGGAAAATATGCTCCCCTTACATACAGCGTAAGTGTTGTGGACAAGGGCATAGTCAGGACGGAGGTTACCGAAAACGGGATTAAATTTATCGAGGCCGGCGTCGGGGTCTCGAATGTGACTATTATAGCCCAGGACAAACTAAGAAATACGGCAAATAACCAGTTTACACTGGCGGTTCTGGCCGCAGGAAATACTCCTCCGAAAGTAATCGATCAGCCTGAAATCACCCTTGAAAAAGGATTCGAAAGACAACGGTTGGACCTTGCCGAAATTTTCTCAGATGAAGACGGCGACTCCCTCGATTACAAAGTGAAAAACAGTAATACGGGAGTGCTAAGTGCGGCCATCGAAGGAGGGCAACTGGTTTTATCGGAAAGAAATCCCGGAGACACCCAGATTACAATAACGGCCAACGATGGAAAAGGCGGGCAATGTTCTCTTGTTATCCCCGTTATCAACAAGAAGGGAGCTAATATGCCGCCGATTCTTGATAAATCCCTGCCGGCACAAACCATCTCAATAGAATCCGGTTCGGTGACTCTTAATCTTGCCGAGTTCTTTAGCGACCCGGATAATGACGATTTAACTTACGGAGTATCGGCCGTGAATCAGGCGAAAGGCTATCAATACACGATGATTGTCTTTTGCTCGCTGGCCGTGGTATTTTTCTTTATAACGTTCTTCACCACGAAAGAACGTGTCAAGCCAGATCCGAAGCAAAAAACTTCCTTAAAACAGGATTTTTCGGATTTGTTACACAACAAGCAGTGGCTGGCAATATTCTTTTTGACCGTATTTATCTTTATATATCTCGCTCTGCGCGGTTCGGTAACACTTTACTATTTCACTTACTACGTGAAACGAGAAGACCTTTTCAGCTATTTTAATATGCTGGGAATGGGCGTTACGCTTCTTGGAATACTTTTGTCCAAGCCGCTCGCGATTCGTTTCGGAAAACGCAACACTTTCCGGGCATGCCTGTTCCTTACGGCGGTATTTGCCTGTGTATATGCCTTTTTGCCGCCCGACGCACTCTTTTTGATTTTCGCGTTCAATGTACTGCTTTCACTTTCTTACGCACCGACAATTCCGATGCTGTGGGCGATGATGGCGGATGTAGCAGACTATGGAGAATGGAAAACCGGACGCCGTGCGACGGGTATGACTTTTTCCGCGACCACGTTCGGATTGAAAATGGGGCTTAGCTTAGGCGGTGCGATGTCGGGCTGGCTGTTGACCTACTTCGGATACATCGCGGGCGTCGAGCAAACCGACAGAGCTCTGGGCGGCATTCGCCTGATGATGAGTATTATCCCGGCAATACCTTTCTTTATCGGTGTGGGTGTGCTCTTTTTGTATAAAATCGACAAGAAGACGGAATTTCAAATGCAGGACGAGCTAATCGAGCGCCGCAAGACGTATGAAGTTGAGGCTTCTTAATATTAGTGACTTCACTTGAAACCGGCATAAGACGGAGCAAATGATATATCGTTATGTTATAAAAAAATGATTCCGTGCTCCCGGCGGATTTCGAGAGGTTCGAATATATAGTACATAAATGAAGTGGAAAGATAATTGAATGAATATCGAAACAAAACAGCATACTCTGAGGGAAGCATTCAGGGGCGATTTTCATATCGGTGCCGCGTTAAGTCTCGACCAGATTTCCGGCAAAGAACCGGACTCCATCGCACTCGTGGAGAAACATTTCAACAGTATCACACCGGAAAATATTCTCAAATGGGAGGAAGTTCATCCGGAGCCGGGGACGTATAATTTCGAGCCGGTGGATCGTTATGTGGAATTAGGACAAAAGAACAATATATTTACAGTCGGGCATACGCTCGTCTGGTTTTTTCAGACGCCGGACTGGGTCTTTCAGGACGATTCGGGCAAACCTTTGAGCCGGGAGGCGCTGCTCGAACGAATGAAAGAGCATATTTTCGCCGTGATGGGCCGTTATAAAGGCCGAATCCACGGCTGGGACGTTGTCAACGAGGCGATTGCGGAGGACGGCACTTTCAGAAAATGCAAATGGCTCGAAATTATCGGCGAAGATTATATTCTCAAGGCCTTTGAATACGCCCGGCAGGCCGATCCCGGCGCACAACTTTATTACAACGAATACGATCTCGTGAAAGAGGCCAAGCGTGAAGGTGTTATTCGACTGATTCGCGAGCTTCAGTCGAAAGGCGTCCGCATCGACGGTCTGGGCATACAGGGACACTGGTTCCTGGATTATCCGGATATCAAAGAGATTGAGTCCGCCATCCTGGCTCTTTCGGAGCTGGGTGTCAAACTGATGGTGACGGAGCTGGATATCAGCGTGCTTTCGTATTATCCAGTCGATTCCCGGCTGGTGGACCTGTCTTCGTTCGGGCCGGCAAAGCAGAAGGAGCTCAATCCTTATCCCGACGCCCTGCCGGACGCGGCTCAAAACGACCTGGCAAAAAGGTACGCCGAAATTTTCTCGCTGTTTCACAGACACCGGGACAAATTCAGCCGGGTGACATTTTGGGCCGTACACGACGGCCAGTCGTGGCGCAGCTATATGCCTATTAAGGGGAGAGCCGATTATCCGATGTTGTTCGACCGCCGGTACCGGGCCAAGCCGGCTTTCAATGCCGTTGTGGAGGTGGCTCGAAGCGCACAGTAATGTGCCGCTCTGCGAAATAAATGTCACTGGAAACAAGTCTCAGTCGGCCTTTACTATCTTTGTGACGGCACAATATGAGGAATGTGATATACAATTTGAGGACTTGATAAGCTCGTTCATATCGGAGCTGTATGTGGAATCGGCAATTATTTTAACCTTTTTGTTTTTTTGTAGGTAATAACGCTTATTTATTATTTGTAATGTGTTTATGGCAAAGATTTATTCTTTTATAATTCGGACTTGAAAATCCGGCAACCTTAAGGTATGATTCCGGGAAATGAATATTTAAGGAGATTAAATGAAGAATATGAAAGATATTGAAATTGTAGCGGCAGGCCATACCTGTCTTGATTTGATTCCGGCTTTTACCATCGAGGGAAAAGTCGATAAAATGACGGACGTGCTTGTGCCGGGCAAGATGATAAATATGGGGCCGTGTGTAGTTGTGGGAGGCGGGCCCGTAACAAATGCCGGTGTTTCAATTCGCCGGCTCGGAGTCAAGACGGAGCTGATCGGTAAAATCGGAAACGACGACTTCGGCAGGGAAATTCTGGACTGGTACGAGGAGCACGAAGGACATTTCAAGGGAATAAAGATGGTCGAGGGCGAATCGACTTCATATACCATCGCGATTTGTATTCCCGGTATAGACCGTTTTTACCTGCATCACTGTGGTGCGAATGATACTTTCGGTTACGATGATATGGATTTCGACCTCGTGCAGCGTTCTAAGCTGATGCTTTTCGGATATCCGCCGTGGATGAAAAAACTCTACGAGAACACGGGAGAGCAACTGACAAAAATCCTCAAAAAGACCAAGGAATTGGGAACAACGACTGCGCTGGACCTTTCGCTTCCGGATGTGAACAGTTATGCGGGTCAGGTTGACTGGAAGGCGATTCTGGAAAACTGGGTACCTTTGTCGGATATCATGGTTCCGAGCGCCGAAGAGATATTTTACTTTTTATATAAGGATAAATTTCTCGAGAAAAAGGCGAATCTCGGTGCCAAAGAGAGCGTTCTCGACCATATGACTGTAAAAGAAATTTCCACTTTGGGCAATGATTTAATCGAAATGGGTGCGGCGATTGCCATGGTCAAATGCGGCCACAGAGGCCTGTACATTCGGACCGCCGGGCGGGATCGGCTTGAAAAGTTAGGCGCGGCGGAATGTTCTGATCCGGAAAACTGGGCAAACCGCGAGCTATGGCACCCGGTGTACCAGGAGGAAAAATTTGTCGGGGCACTGGGTTCCGGTGATTCGGCGATTGCGGGTTTTCTGTCGGCGTTTGTATGGGGACATACTGTCGAATCTTCTCTGAGGTATGCGAATGCCGCCGGGAGTATGAATGTCACCGTCCCCGATGGGCTTACATGGAACAAGGGATTCGATGATTTGACAAAACGGATCGAATCGGGATGGAAAACTAAAAAGTTGAAAATCGACGAGAAAGGCTGGAAATATGAACGTGATTTCTGGGTGGGACCCGACAATCGTGGTAGATGGGAATCATAAAAAGGTGTAATACTGGAGATAAAGATGTCAAAAACAAAAGCAAGCACGAAAGCGAGAGATATATTTGTAAAAAAAATATTAAATAAAATGACTCTGGAGGAAAAGGTCGGCCAGCTTCTCACTTTTACCTGGCGCGGCACAATACCGACGCCGAGCGGAATCGAACAAATCACGAAATTACAATGCGGCGGTCTTTGCCTGGAACCATACGCATTAGAGACCTGTAAGAACCTGTACTGGGGCAATTCCCAGATAGATAAAACGTTCAAAAAACCGAAAGATTATTTTACCATATCAAACACTTATTTTGCCGGCAAAACCTTTGGAATCAGTATCACACCGGGCGATTACACCAAGGCCATAAATAAAATGCAAAGAATCGCCATGAGCAGGCCCTCGGGCATTCCACTGCATATGACGATTGATATGGAGGGAGATTTCAAGAACGATTATATGTCCGGCGGTATCCGGCAGTTTCCCTCGCAAATGGGCCTGGCAGCTATAGGCGATCCTAAGCTGACGTACAAAGTCGCCAACACCCTCGCCAGGATATGCAGTAATATGGGCGTGACTCAGTTTTACCATCCGGTTTGCGACTGCAACACGAACCCGAAAAATCCGGAAATCGGCGTCAGGTCGTTCAGCGACGACCCGGAAGTTTGTGCCGCACATGTGGCTGCGGCCGTTAAAGGTTATCAGGACGCCAACATCGCCGCTACCGGCAAACATTATCCGGGCCGCGGTTCTTCTGGCACCGACGCACACGATGTGCTCGAAGTTCTCAAGCTGAGCAAACAGAGAATGAAGGATGTCGATTTGGTTCCTTTTAAGGCCGCGATAGACGCCGGATGTATGGCGATTATGACGGGCCATTCGGTCTATCCTGCGTACGACAGTAAATATCCTACGACGTTGTCAAAGATACTGTTGACCGACCTTCTTAAAGGCGAGCTGGGATTCGACGGTGTGATTGTTTCGGATGCCATCGGCATGGCCGCTATTCTCAAAAAGTGGCCCCTCCCGAAGGCCTGCGCTATGGCAATCAAGGCCGGCTGCGATACGATACTGCTCAAGGCCGACGATGAGTCGAGGTCACAGTGTTTCTTCGGAATAAAGCAGGCTGTGGAAAAAGGCGAGCTTTCGGAAGAAAGGCTTAATGACGCAGTCGGACGCTTGTTGAAGATGAAATATGACCAGGGCCTGTTTAAGACCGCCGGCAGGAATGACCCGAAGAAAACTCAGGCTTATGCCATGAGTAAACCGGTCGTTGATTTCTCATGGGATGTTGCCAAAAAAGCCCTGCTTGTAATGCGGGATGACAAAAAATTGCTGCCGTTGAAAAAAGACAAGAAAATTCTGGTTATAGAGCAGCGCATTCCTTATGAATTCGTTGGAAAAGATCCGTATATGCACACGCATATGTTCTGCGAAAGAATGACGGAGCATTCGACCAATCTGATTCTCGCGGATACGGAATTCTCCGCCTTCGATGATGAGATTAAAGAGTGCCTTATGCTTGCCAAACAGGCGGACTTGGTTGTTATGACCAACTATTATGCTCGTATTGTCAAATCAGGCAATAATCAATTACTGATCAGGAAGCTCAAGCAGGCCGGCCACAAGGTTGTTGTGGTAACAAATAGTCCTTATGCCGAAGGCACAACAAAGGAAGCGGACGCGGTTGTTTGTAATTTCAGCGGCACGCCCGATTCGATAAGATCTGCCGCGGACCTGCTGTTTGGAAAGATTAAGCCTCGTGCCGCAACTAAATGCCCGGTGAAACTTGCCGGAGGCAAAGCCGCCCCTGTGAAAAAACTCAAGGCACCCAAGAAGCATACTTTGAGCTTATCATATTGTTAGTAAGACATGGATTAAGAATTTTCTACACTGTTGTATTAAAAGCTTATCCTCTGGTTTCAGTTTAGAAAAGAAGAGGTCTGACCAAGGAGATATTAAATGCCAAAAGCAGGTAGTTTGAAAATAAGCGACGTATTTACGATTTCGGGAAAGCAGATATCCGGCATCTATGAAAAAAATAAAATGACGGTCCATTTTCAGGGCATGTCGAAAACTCTTCAATTCCCTCATACTATCGCCCTGCAGGGAGCGCCGACCTGTTCGATCGGCATATCGCCCGAAGGTTTATATAACAGGCTTAACAATGCGGGCAGACTTATCCTGTTAAATCAGAATGCTATTCAATTTGCTTCAGCGCCGTTTATCCGGATCGGTGATAAATTCTCCATGCTTACTACGAGAGTACCCAGCGTCGTGGAAGGTCCCGATGATGTCCCTGCCCTGAAAAATTATTATCATCCGCCGGTGTCCGAAAAACAAACTTCCATTTCCATTGCCACACCGTTATTGGAATTAACCTACAAACTTGGAAAGGTCAGTGTAACAAGAAGACTGGTATCTCCTTTTTTATCCGGAAATACCCAGGCACTGATGCCGATCGGTGTCGAGGAGTTCGAGGTTGCCAATGCATCAAATCAGGCTCAGGAAATAACTCTGGTCGTCCCGAGGCCATCTTTGGTCAATCTTCAGGAAAAAGAGCTGAAACCGACCGATCAGGACACCGTCTATATATGCTCGACACCGGTCAAAGGCCACGTGCACGAAGCGTTCAGAGATACAGGTCTTTCATGTGTAGTGATGGCAAGTAAGGAAAGCCGGGACAGAATGGTGATTGCAGTACCGGCAAAGAAAGGCCTGAAGATAGATACACAACCGTATTTCTGCCTGAACAGACTGAAACAGGATTTATTATTGAACGATGACGGCAGTTTTTACGAAAAGAGGGAGCCTATCCTGAATCAGGATTATGGTGCGGCGATAAGTGTTACCTTCAAATTGAAGCCAAAAGCCTCCGTAAAGATACCGGTCGCGATTGTTCTGGACTTCCCGGAACAGCGTTTTATCGACGGCAAATTTTTCGAACGCAAATACGTCAAAAGTTTCAAGGACAAAAAAAACAGGGCTGTGGATATGGCGAAAACTGCTTTGGATAACTATCCCAAATGGCTGAGCCGGACGCTGACTATCCAGAACAGGATATTCGAGCAAATACAGCAATCGCCATCTTATAAAAAAGACAAAGCCGGCGCGTTGAGGCTGACGCGGCTGATTTTCAATGAGTTCAGTTTCCCGCTCTCAAATGCCGCAGTCTGGATCGAGGACGGCAAAGGCAATAATATTGCGAGATTCCTGGAATGTTTCGATTATGCCTATATCGATCCTTCGGATGTGGATTGGTATTCCATGGTATTACTTGTACTTTTCCCGGATGTGGAAAAGGAACTCTGCCAGAGTTTTATTAACTCTATCAACAGGGAAAATAACAACGAGCGTTATTATCATTTGCACGCGTCCTTTACCGAGGCAAGACAGCATTTTGAGAAATACCCGGAAGAATACGAAGGAATGTCACTGACCCAGATAAAGGATGTGATTAAGATTAAAGGTTCAGTATCGCATGATGTGGGAGCTTTGCCGAAAGGCCATGCTTTGCGCAACGTCAGTGACTATGCCTGGTACAATGACAATTACTGGGTGGATCTTTTCCCCAAGCTGGCCACAAGGATACTTAGAAATGTAAAATTCACCGGTGATTTGGATTTTCTAAGGAAGAACTGGAAGACGATTAAGTTCGGTTTCGAGCATCTCGAAGAGCTTGATATCGACGGCGACGGCATCCCGGAAGGTTATCCCCATGAAGTCAAGAATACCTTCGATAATCTGCCGCTGTTCGGCGTGGATGCCTATGATGTGACGATTTTTATGGCCGGCTGCCGGGCCATGGTCGTTATGGCGGATATGATGAAAGACGCACCCGCTAAAAGACAATACCAGGAACATTTTGATAAAGCCTCCGCGATATTCGAGCAAATGTGGAGAGACGATAAAAACAGCCGCGGCGAGAGATTGCAGTATTATGTTACCTGCTACGACCCTCAGACGGGAAAGGTAAACACGGACACATGGATTAATCAACTTGATGCGATTTGGTCGTTGATTGCCATGGGAGAAGAGCCTTTTATCCCGGATGAAAAAGCGAAAAAAATCCTCCGAACCATTTACAAAAACAACCGGACTACAATGGGCTGGTGCATGACCCGAACCGAAGACGGTGAGCCGGTGGAATCGGACCAGGGCAAAGACGTATATACTACATCCAATTATGTTTTTGCCCAATTGCTCGACTATTACGGTCTGGTCAAAGAAAGCAAGGAAGTTTACAAGGTCATGGACAAGGTTATCTTCCGGCACGCCAATTCCCTGATCAGTCCGGATAATCTCAGGGCCGAGCTTGAACAGGAAGAAGGTGAGTCTGCGCCCGGGCCTCATTATATCGTAGCGGCTTATCCGCGGCCGGGTGCTATATTGACTCAAATTGTAATGCAGTATGTTAAGGAGCTTCAAAAGAAGAAGGGCAAAAAAAAGATCGATTCCGGCCTTTTGAAATCTTTCGTCGCAGAATTAATGAAATAGACAGTATGTAACAGCATTAAGGTTTTTAAGCACTTGTCTTAAAATCCGGCAAAAAGTACTGTTCAAATTTCCGTAAAGAAATGAAGCGTAAAAATACAGTTTGTCACTGGGAGGCCTGATTATGCGTGCCGATATAATAAAAATTGTTTTAACCGTAGTTTTATGCCTGTCTTGTTTTCAATGTGAAGGATTCGCCGCTGGTCGGGATCAATATGTGGATAATGTGTACGGCGAAGGCGATTTTCCTCTCGCCCAAAAAGGAAATCTCGCCGCACTTTACGTAGATTCCCGGGATTACACAGGTGTCGTTCGCGCCGTAAAGGACCTGCAGGCGGACATAAAACGTGTCACGGGCGAAACGCCCGAAATTGCGCAGGATTCGACTAATCCTCAAAAAAATATGGTCCTGATCGGCACAATCGGCAAAAGCCCGGTCATCGATAAGTTAATCGAAGGCAGGAAAATTGACGTCACACAAATCAAAGGCAAATGGGAGTCGTTTTTGATTCAGGTTGTGCCGGAGCCTTTGCCGGGCATAGAATTTGGATTAATTATCGCCGGAAGCGACAAACGCGGGACCATCTATGGGATCTACGACCTGTCTGCACAAATCGGCGTCTCGCCCTGGTACTGGTGGGCGGATGTCCCGGTCGAAAGAAAAGACGCCCTTTTTATCAAGCCGGGAAAATACCTGCAAGGCCCCCCCGCCGTTAAGTATCGGGGAATTTTTATCAACGATGAAGGCTGGGCGCTTGCCCCCTGGGTCGGAGAAAAATTCGGGGGCTTCAACCACGAATTCTACGTCCATGTTTTTGAGCTGCTGCTTCGGCTAAAAGCCAATCATCTCTGGCCCGGGATGTGGGGCAAATACTTCGGTGACGACCCGATGAATCCGAAGCTGGCCGACGAATACGGCATCGTTATGGGCTCGGCTCACTGCGAACCTTTGCTCTTCAACAATGACCCCGGGGCCGGGAAGTGGACGGCGGAAATGGGGCCCTGGCGTTATGATACCAACAGGGACAATATATGTAAAGTGCTGGATAAGACGGTTGCGGAAAGAGGACAATACGAGAACGTATATACAGTCGGTCTGCGGGGAGTTCATGACACGCAGATGACAGGCGGCGAAAATATACAGGAGCAGGTTGCTTTGCTGGAGAAGGTATTCAAGGACCAGCGCGAGATTCTTACCAAATATATAAATAAAAAGATTACAGATATCCCTCAGGTTTTCATTCCTTATAAGGAAGTCCAGGATTATTATGACAGCGGCCTGAAGGTCCCCGATGATGTAACCATTATGTGGAGCGATGATAACTGGGGAAATATCCGAAGGCTGCCCAATCCCGAAGACAAGCCGCGAGCCGGTCGTGGCGGCGTTTACTATCATTACGATTTCCACGGCGGGCCCCGCTCATACGAGTGGCTCAACACCAGCCCTATACAAAGGACATGGGAACAGATGCATCTGGCCTATCGTCACAGGGCTGATCGAATCTGGATTGTGAATGTGGGCGATATTAAACCGATGGAATTCCCGATATCTTTCTTCCTGGATTATGCCTGGGCGCCTGAGACAATGCCGGCGGAAAGTTTGCCGGAATATACGAAGCTCTGGGCTAAGCAGCAGTTCGGTCCGAAATATGCCGCCGACATTGCCGATATTCTCACCAAATACACGAAATACAACGGCCGGCGAAAACCCGAGAGTTTAGCGGCCGACACCTACAGTCTCTCTAATTACCGTGAGGCGGAAATCGTTGTCAATGACTACTACAAAATTGCTGATAAGGCCGAAGAGATTTACAATAGCATTCCCGCCGAATACAAAGATGCCTATTATCAGCTTGTGCTGTACCCTACAAAGGCCTGCGCTAATTTGAATGAGCTTTATCTGGCTCATGGTAAAAATCTTCTTTATGCACAACAGGGACGTGCCGGAACAAACTATATGGCCCGTAGAGTAAAGGAATTGTTCGAAAAAGACGCCGAGCTTTCCAATTATTATAATAAGGAAATGGCCGGCGGAAAATGGAACCATATGATGGACACGACGCATATCGGCTACACATCCTGGAATCCGCCTCGAAGGAACAGAATGCCCAGGGTTCGAGAGATTGATGTCCCCGCGGCGGCTGAAATGGGCGTAGCCATAGAAGGCTCGGACAAATGGTGGCCAAAGGAAAGCAGTGATGCAATATTGCCCGAATTCGACCCTTATAACAGACAGAAATATTATATCGAGGTCTTTAATCGTGGACAGGCGCCTTTCGATTTCCAGGTCAAGCCGGCCCAATCCTGGCTGTCAGTGACGCCGGCTCAGGGAAAGATAGAAAAGCAGCTGCGCCTGTGGGTCAACGTGGACTGGCAGATGGTACCGACAGGGACGAATCGAGCCGCTTTGACAATTACCGGGCCGGATGGTAAAAACGTAACTGTTCAGGCGGTTGTGAAAAATCCCGAATCACCGAAGCCGGATATGGTCAACGGTTTTGTCGAAAGTAACGGCTGTGTTTCGATGGAAGCAGAGCATTATACAAAGGCGGTCGAGACGGAACCGATTAAGTGGCTGGTCGTTCCTGATTTAGGGCGAACGCTTTCCGGCGTGACTCCTGTGCCCGTTACCGCGAAGAGACAAAGTCCCCGGTCGAACAGTCCACGCCTGGAATATAACATGTATCTATTCGGCAGCGGCACAGTTAAGGTGAATGTTTATGTCTGTCCCACCCAGAATTTTCTTAATACCGACGGACTGCATTATGCCGTTTCGTTCGACGACGAGCCGCCGCAAATGGTCAACATCCACGAAAATGAAACTGTGCCCGACTGGCAATATCCTCCGTATTGGAATCAGGCGGTCAGTGATAATATTAAAATTCTTGTCTCCGAGCATCTTATCAACAAGCCGGGTGAGCATGTCCTGAAATTCTGGATGGTTGATCCGGGCGTCGTCCTTCAGAAAATTGTCGTCGATACCGGTGGTGTTAAGTCAAGCTATCTCGGTCCGCCGGAAAGCTTTCACAAGCAGACTGCCGTCGCTTCCGCTTCCGGCGATTAGTGTAATTTTTAGATTCTATTATTCGCCGGGCTGTTTAATCGGGACACGGAGCAAAAGCACCCGGAAAACGTCCATCTTTTTTCTCCCAGCCGAGAAGCGACCCGATTTCGATTGGCAGCTCGGTTGCAATTTCGGAGCCGGGGAATGATTTTAGTAATTCGTAATTACTGAGTTCGGGACTTTTGAACAAAGGTCCGTCGTAATTTACGAAAATCCGGCTATGGCCGGAAAATTCCGAATGCAGTTTATTTAGCTCCTCCGGCGATTGTAATTCCACGCTATGATTACCTTCGACCACCGGGCTCCAGAGAATCAACGGCCGCGATTCCTGGTTTTTCATTCGTACATAGACATTGTAGTCAAGTTGTTTGAGCTGCGGCAGTTTGAGCCGCTCGTACATATTTGACGGCTGGCGAATCTCAAGAAACGGCCTGCGAAATTGCTCGTTCGCCGCCAGCAGGTTGTTTACGAACACGTGACCGTCCCGCTCCTCGACGTCCGGACCGGTGCTGGGGTGCCAGCCGAAGTGATCGCCCACCGCACTTCTGGCGGTACGCTCGAACCAGACTCTGCTGTTGACCAGGGTATTCTGATAAATCCGGGCGTCACAGCTATTGAGCACTTTAATTCCTGTCGGACAATTGACAAAGACGTTACCGGCACAAATTACTCCTTTAGAGATTTCAAAGAAAAATCCGTTGTCCGTCCCGTCGATCCAGTTATTCACAAATACTCCGTTTACGTTACCTACGTCATACCAGATGCCGTTCGAGTCGGGATGGTCGAGGACCAGATTGTCCCGGCAGGTGACACGGTAACACTGGTTGAAAATTTTCACCGCCGCAGGAAAATATCCCTCGATCTTCTCGATGTTGTTTCGCATAATGACATTTTTTTCCAGCAGAACATCGGAAGAGCTCAGGATGAAGATTCCTTCCGTACTGGTATCACTCACTAAGCAATGCCGTATGGTTAAATTATCGCCCCTGAAGTAGCCGGCAACGCGGGAACAATAGGTAATCGCACAATGTTCCAGGGTCATTCCCGTCACATCTTTTCCGTGATTGGATTCGTCGGATAATCCCTCCGGGTCCTTTCCTTCGATCTCGAATGCGCGGAAGGCATACTGGGTGAATGTGATCCCGCGAATCACCGGCCCCTTGCCGTCCGAACTTTTGCCGTGACAGTTTCCGGTCGTGCGTATAATTGCACTATCGAAAGCGGTGATTTCGACAAGTTTGTTCGCCGGGTCGGTGCCGATATAAACTTCTCCGGCATCATAATCAATGAAATATGAATTCTCATCTACATCTTCCCGGCTGCCGACGGTCTGCAATAATCTGCCGTTTACGAAAACCATGTCATTGTTGAAGAGATATAGCGGCGTAGATCTCCGCGGCCGCCACCATTCCGCGGGTTTGGATGGGAACAAACGGGACCATGATGTTTTCCACAAACCGTCTTTCGGATGCTCCCAGTTGGTTGCGATCATAGTTCCTTTGAGGACGGGATGCTCGTCCGCATAAGGTTGAATGGTGATGCCCTGGTTCAGGAGCAGTCCTCCGGTTCGATAGATTCCGCCGCGTAGAATGATTGCGTCGCCGGTCTTTACATTCTCTATGGCAGCGTCCAGGGTTGTCGGCTTGCCAGGAGTCGTTCCCGTTTCGTCGACCTGTCCGTCGGGAGCGGCATAATAAATCCGGCCCGTCACCTTCGGTAAATCGTATTTTTGCCAGACCGGGCCGTAAGGTCCGCCCGAGGGTTGTGCCGTTGCCGGCAGTGAGCTTAAGAGCAAAACACAGCAAATAAGCCATTTCACCGGTTTTAAATATAATCGGGGATGATTTTGAATAACGCGAAAGGATTGTTCGGCTTGGTTATATAGCATTTTTATCCCTTCCTAATTAATGAAGTATTACATTCTCTATTTTCGATGACGTTGATTATACAGCTCCGGAATAAATGATTCAAGTAAAGAAAATACTGCCGATTACTGTTTTTATAAGGATTTAATAAAGATATCGGGAAGGGTAAAAGTATAACATTTATATATATCGCCGGCGGCAATAGTTAAAAGGATAACCGAGTTTTTCAAATAAATATATTTGTCTCTGTAATTAATCTCATAAATTTGTTACTATGTTACAAGCTTCAATTTGGATAAAGATGTTGAAACTTTTGGCTAAATATCAGCTATGAATTAAATGAGGTATAATAGTGATGAATCTGAGAAATTTAAACGGGGATTCGAGTAATCTTAAAAGCAGAAGGGCTTTTTTAAAGAGTACGGTTCTGATATCGGCGGGATTACTGATGAGAAATCAGGTCATCGCAAGAGCGGCGGGCTCAATCCTTGCCGATTCGAAAAAAAGTCGAGTTTCGTTTATTACAGGCTCTGATCGACGCGAGATGGTATATCAGGCGTTAATGCCGTTAAAAGATGAAATAGAAAAGGGTATACAGGGAAAGCAGATTATCATCAAGCCGAATTTCGTTGGAACAAGATATCCCCTGTGTGCGACACACGCCGATGCCGTGCGGGGATTGCTCGATTTTTTGAAACCGATCTACAAGGAAAAGATTATCATCGGAGAGTCGTCCGCCTTTGAAGTGACATCGAACGGTTACATGAATTATGGATACCTTCCTCTCGAAAAGGAATATAATGTCACGCTTGTTGACTTAAACGAGCATTCCACCAAACCGGTCTGGATAACCGACCGAAATATTAGGCCGGCGAAAATTCAGGTTATAAGCGAGTTTCTCAATCCGAAGAACTATTTTATTTCCATCACCCGCCTTAAGACTCATGATACGGTCGTTGCCACAATGGGCCTGAAAAATATTTTAATGGCATCACCCGTCAGTCAGTATAACGGAAGAAGATACAAGCGCGCGGTCCATGCCGGCGGCCCCAGATGGCTTAATTACAATTTATTTTTGCTCGCACAGCTCATGCGGCCTCAACTGACCGTGATCGACGCTCTTGAAGGAATGCAGGGCAACGGTCCTGTTCGCGGTTTTGCCGTCGAACACGGCGTGGCGCTTGCCGGAACGGATGTGCTTGCCGTCGATAGCATCGGGGCGCAACTGATGAATATTCCTCTCGATAACATCGGCTACCTGACCTACTGTGCCGAGGCCGGTCTGGGCAACGTCGATAAATCTAAAATAGAAATCATAGGCGGCAAAGACCCGAAAGACTACGTCAAGCGGTATCAGCTTCCGGACAGTATCGAGCGGCAGCTCGAATGGAAGAGCGATTTAATGTCCTGAGGTATAGGGAGTTTAGTAATTTGCCGTTCTCGTCGGCAAGCGACAACCCGGAGGCTGTTTTTATTGCTATGATTTCTGCCTCCGCCGGGATTTTCTCGATATCGAATCGTTCTATTCCACGGCAAAAACCGCCACAGCCGGCTCGGGCGCGCCAAGTTCGACGCCGCGGCTTCCGGGAGAGCAGCCGCCGATGGTAATTGTGAAACGACCCGGCTCTAAAATTTTATTGCCGCTCTCGTCGAATATCGACATCATATCTGGTGTAATCTCGAACGTGAGAGTCCGGCTTCTGCCGGGCCCCAGGCGGACACGCTGGAACGCCTTTAGAGAGCTAAACGGAGTTTCGACGGAAGACTCGATGTCACTCAAGTATAGCTGCACTACCTCCTCCCCGAATTTATCGCCGGTATTCCTCAGAGTCACCCTTACTCGAAGCGAGTCCCCTTCTCGTATATGTGTCGCGCTCAGTACAGGTCTGCCGTATTCGAATTGCGTGTAGCACAGGCCGAAGCCGAACGGGTACAGCGGCTCGTCGGTCATATACCGGTAGGTTCTGCCGGTCATCGAGTAATCATCGTACGGCGGAAGCTGGCTGGTTGATTTCGGGAAAGTCACCGGCAGGCGTCCGGACGGTGACTCATCGCCGAAGATTATATCGGCTACGGCATTGCCCCCCTGTTCTCCGGGATACCACGCGAATAAAATCGCGTCCGCAAGCTCCTGAATTTCCGGTATGGCCAGCGGGCTTCCTCCGGTCAGAACGACAATGATGGGTTTGTCGTTATTGCTTCGGAGCCGTCTGAGCCAGTCCACCTGATGAGGGGGCAATCCGATATCATCGCGGTCGCCGTTCTTTGTCGAAGCCAGGGCGGCTCCTTCTTCCCCTTCTATCTCGTTCGTTATCCCCATCACGACGACAATGACGTCCGCGTTTTGAGCGGCTCTGGCTGTCCATGCGTTTGGATTGGCGCTTTCCCTGTCCAGCAGGAAGCCCAGGCGGTACTGGATAAAACTGCCGGGCTGGAGTTTCGCGCTCAGCCCTTCGAGTATCGTGACCATTTCGTCACTGACACCGTGGTAGTTTCCCAACAGCACGTCGGTATTATTGGCACAGGGGCCGGTGACGAATAAAAAGCCCATATCTTTCTTCAACGGCAGGAGATTATTGTCGTTCTTGAGCAGGACAATGGATTTGACGGCGGCTTCACGGGCGAGCTTTTTGTGCTTTTCGCAGCGTATCACATCGGGCGGTATCGAAGAGAAAGGATTTTGCCGCGGCGGGTCGAACAGGCCGAGTTTGAATCGCGTTCGCAGCAGGATGGCCAGTGACCTGTCGATGGTTTCCTCGGTCACAAGGCCCTTGTTGACCGCCTCGACGAGATATGGAAAAGTATTGCCGCAATTGAGATTGACGCCGCTGTTAACCGCCAGGGCCGCCGATTCGGTCGACGAGCCCGTTAATTTATGCCCATTGTGTAAATCAGCCAGCGCCCCGCAGTCGGAGACGACATGCCCCTTGAATCCCCACTGCTCGCGGAGTATTTCGCCGAGCAGCGTTTTACTGCCGCAGCATGCCTCGTCGTTCGTGCGGTTGTATGCGCACATAACGGCCTCTACTCCGGCGTCAACCAGCGCCTTGAAAGCCGGCAAATACGTTTCGTAAAAATCTTTCATGCTTACCTCGGCGTTGAATTCGTGCCTGTCGGCCTCCGGCCCGCTGTGCACCACATAATGTTTGGCGCAGGCCGCCGCCTTGAGATATTTTGGATTATTGCCCTGCAGGCCCTTCACGAAAGCGACTCCCATAACCGAAGTCAGATAAGGATCTTCGCCGTACGTCTCCTGTCCGCGTCCCCAGCGCGGGTCGCGAAAGATATTGATATTGGGTGTCCAGAAGGTCAGCCCGCCGTATTGGAGGCGTCGTCCTTTTTTGACTGCTGCGTTATGCATCGCCCTGGCTTCGTCGGAAATCGCAGTCGAGACCCGATAGATCAAGTCTTCGTCGAATGTTGCCGCCAGTCCGATTGCCTGTGGGAATACGGTTGCGCGGCCGGCTCGCGCGACGCCGTGCAGGCACTCGTTCCACCAGTTGTACTCCGGCACATCCAGCCGCTCGATGGCCGGGCTGTTGTAGAGCATCTGCGAAACTTTCTCTTCCAGCGTCATTCGGGAAATCAAATCCTCGATGCGCGAATCTATCGGCGCCGACGGGTTCTTATACACCGGCTGCCTCATCGAAATCTTCCTGTCACCGATAGGTGTTATTGTTCTGCGTTGAGTATGAGTCGTTCTCATCTGGCACGATACCGTCAGTAGCAGTGCCAAAGAGAGCATTATGATTGTTAAAAGAGTCGCCCTTTTCACGATAGCCTTCCTTTCCCCCCCCTGCTTTTTACATAGTCTATACTCGGCCTTTTATTTATGGAATCCTCTGCGCATAATCGCCGAACTAAATATCAAAATCGAGAGCCGATTATACAAATATTATAGTTATTCCACAAGAGGCTTAAATTGCCGAAAAATCTGCATAAAATTCTTCAAAAAATATGCAGCAATATGATGAAATATTGCCGTTGGTCATCCCGGTGATAGGTCCAATAAGAGCGGCGGGTTTTGCGTGGCAGCTCAAAAATCCGGCATAAATCTTGGCCGAAAACGTTGACGTTCCGAATGTATCCGCCGCTAAGATGCGGAGATTTATTGACATACAGCGGCAAAAAGAGTAAAATATATCCAAATGGGGAGGCGTTAATCGCTGCGGACATTTTTAAGCTACATCGAATTGCCACTGTTCGCTTGTTATTTATACAAAACAGTAAAATACCGGAGGAGATGTAAATGAGAGGTTTCCGAAATATTTTAATCGTATCCGCAATCGTTGTAACTTTTGCCGGTTCGTCGGCATGGGCGAATCTGGTAGTAAACGGCAGTTTCGAGACGGGGGCCGATCCTGGCTCGTTCAAGACACTCAATCCCGGCGCTACCGACATCACAGGCTGGACTATCGGCAGCCAAATCGATTATATCGGCACATACTGGCAGGCTTCGGACGGCGGCCGCAGTATCGATCTGAGCGGATATTCCGCCGGCAGCATTCAGCAGGATATAGACACAGTTGTCGGCTCGACCTACAACGTGACCTTCGATATGGCGGGCAATCCCGACGGCCTGCCGACGATAAAACAATTAGTAGTCGAAGCAATCGGCGTGGATGCACAGGCGTTCGATTTCAATATCACAGGCGCAACGAAATCGAATATGGGCTGGACAACTATGCAATGGTCGTTCGTTGCAAATGCGGCGACGACAACGCTGAAATTCACATCGCTCGTTGGTGACACCGGCTGGGGGCCGGCTCTGGACAACGTCAATGTCTCGGTCGTTCCCGCGCCGGGGGCGCTGGCGCTTCTCGGTATCGGCACGACCCTGGTCGGCTGGATGCGAAGACGCAAAGCACTATAGGCATAATGATTTTACGAAATTCAAAAGGGCTGTGATTATCCGTCACAGCCTTTTTTTATACCTTATCAAAGCTGAAATCCGTGCATTGTCCCCCCCACAGCCGCTTATCAAGTCTGAGAAATGGGCAATTATGTCCTTGTATGTAATGTTAGGGATTGATATAATTAATATTGTGTCTCAGAAATAGCGAATATTTTGCCGCGGCGGATATAGACATCGAAAATGGAGTTTTCAGTGCGGAGTTAGTTATGAGAAAATATTTAAAACATAAAATTGATGTATTCTCAGGCTCTCAAGTTCGAATCTTTAGTGTCGTAAGTTTATGTTTATCTTTAATACTGATAACTTCCTGTCGAAAACAATATATCGAGCCCGAAATAACAGATTCAGAAATAAACGATGTGAATAATGTTTCTGACATTGGCATGGAAAGGCTAAAATTTATAGATGTTGCCCCCAAAAAAGATTTAGTTGGCGTGTATAAAATTCTTGATTTGAGCAATTGCACACGTATTGAAGTGAAATATGATCCGGCTTTGTTGGAACATCGTTCTCTATCTCGTGAGAAACAGTGTGATGTTTTTAATCCGGAAGAGATAGAATATGTAAATTCGGAAACATTCGTAGTGGATTCTCCTGAACTTATACAGGCTTATGCAAAACAATTGAGTATGGCGAAACATCGCAGTACTGGAGGAGGTATCGGTCGTATGCCTCTCGCGGATTTGATTTGCTATAATAACGACGAGCTGATTGTTTCATTTGTGGATTATGGTAATTTAATTCTGTATAATGTAGAACGTCACTGGTTCGAGTTTGAGAATCGTTCAATGTTTACAACAGATCTTATACCCAAACTATCATTGTTAACCTTGCGAGGTCGCTGTGCCAGAGGGCTTTTAACGCTGCGATCTCGTGCCGATTTATTTGAAAGAGGTCAGAGAGATTACCCAAATCCGTCTCGTTGGTGTGATGATGTTGTGCAAGCTAAATCTTCAAGGTGGCTGCAATGCCCTTCCGCCGGAGAAGGAAAATGTCATTATGCAATGAATCCGAATTGTGGGCCGGATTCGCCGGGAGATATGGTGCTTTTATTCGAGACCAAGGCCGGCTGGAACCAGCACGGCGGGCCGGAACTTTTTACCTTCGACAACCATAACCCTCGCGGTGGTTGCGTCCTTTTGAATGATGGAACAGTTAAATTTATCCGCACCGAACAAGAACTCAAAAACCTCCGTTGGAAGTAAAAATAGCATTTAGCTTATAGCTGATAGCTTATAGCGGCAAAAAATTATAGATGGACACTGTTAAACCCAATTATGAAATAAGAGACAGGATAACATAAGAGGGAGAAAATCAAAATGAAACGTTTTAAATTGGCAGGAATAATACTTTTTATTTGTATTTTTTCTTTGTGTATATGTATATATGCTACTGTTATTCTTATGAAAACGCCGCCATCGGAGATTTTCAGTAGATACGTCTTAAATCCGATTCCGGAATCAGTTACAAATATAAAAGTTGATCGACCAAAAAAGGTCTGGGGGTATTTATATACGTTCCGTTTTGATATCAACAAGGAAGATCTGGACTTAATCATTAATTCTAAACCATTAAAAAGGGTCTGGAATGTAAAATATATTGATGGTTTTCTAGAATGGGAATGGGATCCAAAGCATTCATTATCCCTACCAGTTTATGCTCATTGGGGTGCATTCGAACCTTTATGGTTTAGACCTGAAAAGTTGGGCCCGACTGAGTCATATGCATATGATAAGGAAGAAGGCCAAACAAATGTTCAAGTCCTACTATACAATCAGAAGAAAGGACAGGCATATTTCATCGCGTATAGTCCAAGTCACTAATAAATTTTGCGAGTATTTTAAATTAACAAAGGTATCCAGTACGAAAGGACTTAAGGGAGACCAGCCCCGTTTTACAAGTTGTTTTAAGACTCCGTTGGAAACTTGCCCCTTAGGGGTGATAAAGTTCATGGATTTGTCATTCTGAGTATAGCGAAGAGTCTGATATGAGCTTACCGAAGGGATATGTGTAGTATTTGGCGCTTAGCATATATATTAAGCAAAATTGACCTTTGATTGAAATGTTTTTGCCTATACTATATTGCAAAATAGTTTTTAATTCGGTGATATTATGATGAAGAAACAAATCTTTTTATTATTTTTGTGTTCTGCAATTTCCTTCATTATCGGCTTTGCGTTATGTTTTATAGCAGAGGAAACAGCAAGAATACGACGTGCAAATGAAAATCGACGAATAGAGAAACTCAAAACAGAGGCTTCTTCCTTTTTCTATAAAACCATGCGAGAACTTTATGAGGGAACCTATAATCCCGAGAATGTTTGTTTGCCTTCGGATGAACTTGAGAGATTTAAAGAATATAGACCAAAACTCGAACCTAAGTGTTATTTATCGAAATTAGATTTTGCTTATGACACCTATTCTGGTTTTGCTTTTTTCCCATCGGGAGAAGCATATGAAGTGAACATGAAGAAGATCGACAATGATTGGAAATTGACTCATTTCTTTCTTAAAAAAGGTTATCTTTTCTGGCACAACCTGCAATTAAATAAAGAGCCGGAATTAAATAGGGAATAGGAAATAGCAATGGGTGGCAGCCACTGAGCGAACACAGTGAGCGAAGTGGATGGTTTGCTTAAACAACACAAGTTATCTTTAATTCCGGAATTTGTAATATTTTCCATCCACTTCATTCGTTTCGCCCTTCCAGGGTGAACTCATTGAAGTGGCTGCCACCCTCGCAGAACGCAGAACCAACAACGTGCCGTATCAAGGTCATTTTCGCCGGAAAAACGGGGATTTTGGTTGAAATTCGTCAGGAACGTGATAAAATACGATTCTACAATTTAATATGGTAAATCATCAAATAAAGGGGGGCAATCAACGAATGAGAAAATCAGTAAATGGGTTAATCGGTAAATCAGTAGATGAGTTTAAGGGTAAATTATATCCTCATCAACTCATATACGCATTGATTCATATACGCCACAATGTGCCTATGTGCCTATGTGCCTATGTGTCTCTGTGGCTCAGAATCTTATTTGAAAAAACGAACCCAATTTTAATAGCGGATAGCGTGTAGTGGCAGAAAACCAGTGTTTCTGCTCAAAATTATCGATTTTATAGGTCGAAATGGATGGTACAGCAAGAAATTCCTTGACTTTTGCACTCTTAACACATATCATCGAATGATAAATGCATAGCCGGAAGGTTTGGTAAGATTCTGTAAAATAGGATTTTATGAAACTCAAAGGAAATAAGACGGCTTTGAGCGGTCTTATTTGTCGGCGGCGTTTTCTCCTCCAAACAGCCAGGATGTTTGGTTCGACACAAGGTGGCAAGACAATTCTGCCTTTATCGGCAAATTTCACGGATGTTCAGAATAAGACAAAAACGGCCTGCTTTTCTCGAAGGCCTTAAATATGAAAAAACCGCCGCACAAGCTTGAAGCGGCAGAAAAAGAACAGTTCCTGATAAGAAAGAAACTCTGATATTTAATTTGAGGTGCAAAAATGAACGTTTCCATAAAAATCCTGATAATTTTGACGGCCGCTTGCATATCGTTGCTGCCGGTAGCTCAGGCGAATGCAACGGTTCACAGTTATATTCTTGACAATGTCTCAGAAGAGATTTTGGACAACGACACGATAACTTCCAATCTGTACATTCAGGATTCTTTTATAGTTCAGGATGTCAACGTCATTCTATTTATCGAGCATACGTGGGTAGCGGATCTTGAAGTATCTCTCGTCGCCCCCGACGGCAGGGAAATCGAGCTGTTTTCTGATGTCGGCTCGAGCGGTGCGAATTTCGAGGGCACAATATTAGACGAGCAGGCGGACATATCGATTGTTGACGGACAGGCACCGTTTACGGGTTCTTACAGACCTGAAAATAGTCTGCTCGATTTTACATGCATGGAATCCAAGGGCACATGGAAGCTGAAAGTCGAAGATACCGCCTCGGAGGATAACGGTACTTTAATCTCATGGGGCTTAATACTCGATTCGAGCGAGATTCCTCCGGCGGCAAACAATCCGAGTCCTCCCGACACAGCCCTGGATCTGGCTGTTAATACCTGTTTGTCGTGGGATGTCGGTAATGTCACCGATGATATGAGATGGGATCTTTACTTAGGCACGAATCCGGATTCTTTGGTTCGTATAGCATCCGATTTAAATGATACGAGCTATTGTCCGGGTCCGCTTGTTGCCGGCACAAGATATTACTGGCGCGTTAATATAAAGAATCTGTGCCTGACGACACAGGGGCCGATATGGTCGTTCGATATAACTCTGCCGCCGGTCGCGAAGTGTCGTAATATAACCGTAACCGCGGACAGAAGCTGCCAGTTATCCGTGACGGTCGATGACATCGACTGGTTCTCCTACGACCCGAACGGCGATCCAATCACGCGGCAAATCGATTCGAGTGGGCCGTTTTCGGTGGGAGTCCATAACGTTACCCTTACGGTAACCGACGACAAGGGCGCCTCAGATTCGTGCGTTTCGACGGTGACAGTTTTGCCGACCGCGTATTGTTACACGACCGAGGCCATGAATGAACTTTGGTCTTTGATTGCCCAGGACCCGACCTCGCAACTGCTCAAGCAGGCTGTCGATTTACTCAGCGCCAGTCTCGGCGAGTCTCTATCGTATAATACAATCGCCGAGAGCGAGATGGTTCATGTATTCTGGGCCGGTCCGGACAGGGTATCGCAATTGCAGGGAGGTTTTGCCGGAACAACGGTCTTTGATTATCAGCAGCAGGCGTGTGTTGTATTGAAGTCGTATCTCCAGGCACGTGGGCCGGCTTACGAAGAAGCGATTTATGGAATCTGGCGGCTCGTTGCTCAGTCGCAAAGAAAACTTGCCGAGACGGCGATTGCCGATTCCAATTTCGAGTATGCCGATGCGGCAATGGTCGAGCAGGCCGAGACATTGATAAGAGATGCCGATACGATAACCGAGCTTTTGAGAAGCGAAATACCTGATACCGCCCTACCGAAATACGAGCAGGCCTGGATGCTGGCCGTAGAAAATATGGGGACGGTCGTTGACTGGAATCGGGATGGAACGGTTGCTTACAAAGATTTCATCAGCTTTTTCGATGAGTGGCTCGCAAATGTAGCGCCATAAAGCAAGAAGTCTTTTTGCTATTGTGTTCTTATCAGCTTGGTTTGCAAGAAGCTTTCGCCGCAGCCGTCGGCGCGAGATTCATATTTATACAATTTGTTGCATCCTCATATTATAGATTCTCTTTAGTTTCGAACGTTTATTTACTTGAATATATCAGCGGAATCGTCAATACTGTCTCGGCGGTGAACGATGGTGTCTCGTGCCGCAATTGTCTTTTGAGATTGTTTTATCTTGTTATGACGGATTATTAAAATGCATCCTGAGCTTTTCAGAATACCGTTTATTGATTATACGGTGCATAGCTTCGGGCCGATGACGGTTCTGGGTTTTGTTGCGGCATATTTTCTCATAATGAGAATCAGCCGGAAAATTGCGGCAAGTCCGGAGGTCATTACAAATATTGTTTTGTGTTGTTTGATTGCCGGGATAGTGGGTGCTCGTGCATTCTACGTGATACATCATTACAGCCAGTTCCGCGGTGAATTTTTTTCGGTTTTTGCCACGTGGAACGGCGGGCTGGAATTTTATGGCGGGGTAATTTTTGCCGCTCCGGTCGTATTTATTTATTTACGGCGTAAAAAACTTCCAATCCGGCCGTATCTCGATATTTTAGCTATCGGTTTGATGATAGGACTTGCGTTCGGCAGAGTCGGATGCTTCCTGAACGGCTGCTGCTTCGGCAAGCCGACCGAATTTGTATGTAAAGTCCGTTTTCCCTACAGGTCGTTCGCTTATTTCAGCCAGGTCAATCCGAATTTCAAAAGAAACCGTTCCGAGCCGCAATTGGTTTTGCCGGCAGATTACTGCCTGTATATAGATGAGAACGGCGAAAGGTATCCTCTGCCGCTGGAGGAGCTGGATTCGCAGCAGCGGTTCGATGTCACTAAAGGTGAGTATCGATGTCTGTCGATCCATCCGACACAGTTGTATTCGTCCGCAAACGCCGCTTTTTTATGTTTTATTCTTTACCTTTTCTGGCGGAGAGCCAATAGAAAAACCGGCGGAAAGAACAGGCTTTTTGCCGAACCCGGCCACACATTTGCGCTGGCGTTTATACTGTACGGCATAACACGGTTTATATTGGAATCTCTGCGCGACGACAATCCGTTCGAGTACGCATGGTGGGCATTATATAAAGGCGGCACGGTTTCACAAAACCTGGGTATTTATATGATAGTTTTCGGTGCGATTTTGATGATTGCTTTTCAGATATACAAGTCGAAAGAACAGAACTCCTGAATCTTGCCCCTTTTTCTGTTGAACATTTTGCCTAAATTGACGATATAATATGAATATGGAATGTATTATTTTATTGTTGATAGTAATGTAAATTTATGGGACTATACGATAGAGATTACACGCAGGCTGACTTTCAATCCGAACATCGGTATGCGCCGCAAATGCGGCTGAATTTTCCCAGGTTAACACCTGTAGTCAAATGGCTTATTATTATAAACGTGGCAGTATTCATACCGACATTTTTGTTTCGAAATACAGTCGGGGAATTCTTCTACAAATGGTTCTCCGTTTTTCCGATTAATTGGCAGGTTTCGTTACAGCTTTGGAGGATTGTCACATACCAGTTTCTGCACGATATCTTAGGATTTGGGCATGTCTTTATGAATATGCTTATTTTATTTTTCTTCGGGCCGATGCTTGAGCGGCTCTGGGGCAGCAAAAAATTCCTCATATTTTATCTTGTATGTGGTGCGATGGGTGGATTGTTTTATCCGATATTGGCCATGGCTGGTTGGCTGGAAGTCGGTCCTTTGGTCGGAGCTTCCGGATCGATCTTGGGGATGTTATCTGCCGCAGCAATTTTGTTTCCCAATTCAATCGTGCTATTGATGTTCGTTTTTCCGATGCGGTTATGGGTTTTAGCCATTATTCTTGCAATCGTGAGCATTATGAATCTTTTTGTCGGGTATAATTCTGGCGGTGAAGCTGCTCATCTGGCGGGTATGGCGGCAGGTGCCGCTTATGTCTTTTCCGGGCCATGGCGGGAAAAATTCAAAGTTAAAATGACCGCCGGTCAAAAATGGGAAAAGAAAATGACCGAGCAGCGCAATCTTCAAATCGAGCTTGACCGGATATTGGACAAAGTCCACAGGTCCGGCATTCACAGTCTGAGCTCAAAGGAAAAACGAACGCTCAAAAAGGCCACAAAAGCCGAGCAGATGCGAAACAGGTTCTAAGAGCCTGCTTTTATATTATAGGCAATCAAAGCGTCACCATGTCGAATATAAAGACGCCCGCCGGCGATGGTCGGATGTGCCCAGTGCTCGTCGGTTCCTTTTGTCACGGTAAGCTTGCCGACCGGCTCGAATGCGCCCGGATTTGGTTTAACCAGATGAACGTTGCCGTCGCCGTCATAGATATACAGCATACCATCGGCACAAACTACAATCCCCTGCCGTATAGAGCTTTCATTCCACATAACCTTGCCGGTTTTCAATTCGAGGCAGACGAATCCGTTTTCGCCCGACTGAGCCGCGCCGTAGATATAGCCGTCAACGAGAACGGTTCCCTGCATCTGGCAGTCCAGAGTTCTGTCTTTCCATTTCGATGTCACGTTCTTGCTGTCGTCGGCAATTTCCATCATCTCACCACCTGCACCCATCCCGGAGGAGATATAGACCATCCCGTTCGAATAGAGTGGCGGATTCGGCTGGACGCCGGCACCGTGCCTGTGTTCGGCATCCCATAACAAATCACCGGTTTGAGGATCAACGGAAACAACTCTGTCGGCGAGCATTGTGACGATTTGTCTTTTTCCTGCATGATTGATAACTCTCGCCGAACAGCAGGCCGATTGCTGGCTGAGGCTTTTGGTCTGCCAGATAGTTTCGCCCGTATCTCTGTTCAAAGCTGCAAGAGAAGCCTGTGGCCCGCCGGGCGTGCAGATAACTTTTTCGCCGTCTATAAGCACGCATTCGGCAAAACCGAATCTCGCCTGTTCGGCGCCGAAGCGTTCCGGCAGGTCGATCGTTTTGAGATTCTGCCCCCGGCTCGTCTTAAAAATCACCAGCTTACCGAAGCCGGTCATAACAAATATCCGGTCCTTATCTACGGTCGGTGTGCCGCGTGTTCCCGCCACTGACGGTCCTTTCTGCGGCAACTCTTCACCGTAGGCCGTCTTCCATTTCGGCGTGCCGTCAAGATTGTATGCGAAAAGATACCCCTGGTTTTTATCGTCCATTCCGGTAACGTAAATTGTGCCGCCAGCTACTACTGCCGAAGAATAGCCCTTGCCGAGTCCATCGACGGACCAGGCAAGCTTCGGGCCGCCTTCCGGCCATTGTTTCAATAATCCGGTCTCGTCGAACCAGCCGTCCCCCTGGGGACCGCGAAAACGCGGACAATCCCCGCCGTAAACGTTCACCGCAAAAGCGGCAGTCATAACGAGCATTAAAATAGGCATAAATTTCCTCATTACAGACCTCCATTCATTTTAACTGGCTATATTAAATATAATGTTATGCTAAACACTTTTTGTCCGAACATCATATCAATCTTTTTTTTTATTACAAAAATATTTTAAAACTCTTGACAAAGTTAGGCGTAACTAACTATATTAGGTAAAGCTTAATAAATATGATGATTTATTGTTATGGCAGGAATGAAAAAGACAAAATTAAGTGCTTCTCTCGAAGATTACTTGGAGGCGATTTACAACCTCGCCGGGGATAGCAATATCACCCGCAGCAGAGATATCGCCGGGCAGCTCGGCGTCTCGCGGGCGTCCGTGACCGGGGCTTTGAGGGCGTTAAAGGATAAAAATCTGGTCCATTACAAACCATATAATTATATCAGTCTGACGGAATCGGGGAGAATCGCCGCGGCGGAAATCGCAAATAAGCACGATATACTTAAATCTTTCTTTATAGACGTTTTGGGTGAGAAATCCGCAATCGCGCAGAGTGCCGCCTGTAAGGCCGAACATGCGCTCGGGCCGGAGATTATCGCCAGGTTGTTGTCGTTTATCGAGTTTGTAAATCATAACAGTGAAAACGGCCGTAATCTTGTGGAAGAATTTCGAAAATTCTGCGGCACAAAAAGAAACAAGCGAAAAGTTGAGAAGTAATATTATGACGGCACAACAGGCGATGCCATTGTCTAATATCAAGTCCGGCAAAAGAGTCCGGCTGGTCAGCATAGAAGCCGGTCGGGGATTGAACAGCCGGCTCGCTTCGATGGGGCTTTTGCCAAATGTCGAAATAACAGTAGTGAGCAACGGCCATCCCGGCCCTTTTGTTATCAGCGTCAAAGGATCAAAAATGATGCTGGGCAGAGGTATGGCCCATAAAATAATGGTATGTATTTGTGACGATGAAGAAAATCACAGCGGCA
>JAFGBG010000144.1 GCA_016933295.1 Sedimentisphaerales bacterium
AATCGGAGCAAAATATAAAGCTCCACCCGGTTTTGAAACTTTTAGTTTCGATGATGCATACGGCAAAAAAGTAAAGTAGTTTAGGAGAAATATTGAATGTCGATCGACCGTTCATTAAAAATTAAAAACGCTTTGACAAGACATCGCAATGTTCTAAGTCGAGCGGAACGAATCGAGCAGCTAAAAGACGAAGAACGCTGGACTGAGGGCGATTCCCTGATGGGTTTGCCTAAAGTCGGCCACCGCAAGAGTCACGCCGGTCGCAAGGACAAGGAAATTCCGGGTAAAGAAGCTGCTGTGGAAACCACAGAATCCACGGAAACCAAGGCGGAAGAAAAATCATAAGATTCAATTCAATAAGATTGGCAGTTCTATAAGCGAAAACTCTAATATTCGTGCACAAGCTCGCCGAAGAGTGTCAGGGGGCTGGTGTTAATGATTTTTACTTCCACGAAATGTCCGGCAAGTGATTCCGGTCCGTTAAAAACGACAATATAATCGGTCGCGGTCCTGGCGACAAGTTGCGGATTTCCGCCGGTCGAATCGATATGCGACTTTTTGCTTAAACCCTCGACCATGACTTTTACCTGTTTGCCGAGAAAATTGCGACTGAGCCTCTCGCTAATTTTTTCCTGTACTGCAAGAAGCTCGACGTTCCGCTTTTGTTTGATTTCCGCCGGAACCGTATCCGGCAATTTTTTATCGGCGGAAGTGTCCGGGCGCGGCGAGTATTTGAAAATAAAAGCGTTTCTGTATTCGGCCTTTTTCGTCAATTCGACGGTCGCCCGGAAGTCTTCTTCTGTTTCTCCGGGAAAGCCGACAATAAAATCGCCGGCAATCGCAATACCGGGCACAATTTCTCTGGCTCTTTCGAGTAATTCCAGATACTGACGACTGTCATAGCGGCGGTTCATCGCCCGAAGGATTTTATCCGAGCCGCTCTGGGCCGGTATATGTAGATAGCTGCATACTTTTTCAGAGGCGGCCATAATGTGCATGATATCGTCGAAAAATTCCTCGGACGGATAGCTCGTGACAAACTTTAGCCACTCTATTCCGTCGATATCGCTTGCCGCTGCAAGCAAATCGGCCAGAGACCATGTTTTTTCGCCTTGTTTGTATTCGTACGAATTTACCGTCTGGCCCAGTAATGTAACCTGCTTTATGCCGTTATCGGCCAGCCTTTTTATCTGCTCGATAATAGCTCCGGGCGGCCGGCATACTTCCGGCCCGCGAACGTAAGGGACAATACAATACGTGCAAAAATTATTACATCCTCTCATCACGCGAACATAGGCCTGGCCGGGAATGTTCTCGTCTTCCCGGCTGAAAACGGATTCGAATTCTTCGAGCGCCAGGTTTTGCTTTTGCGTAGTTTTTTTGAGTATCTTTTCGGTTACGGCGATTTCTTTTTTCCTGCTCACGAATATATCGGCGACAAGCTTGGCGATTTGCGGAATTTGTGTCGGGCCGCATACGATATCGACTGCTTCGTGCTCGAGCAGCTTTTCGCCGAGCCGTTGAGCCATGCAGCCTATGACACCGACTACTATATCCGGACGGGATTTTCTTATATGTTTGAGATGTCCGAGATGCGAAATAACTCGCTGCTCGGCGTGTTCGCGCACGGAACATGTATTTATTAGAACGATATCGGCGTCTTTTACGCTGTCGGTTAGACATAAACCGACCTGCTGAAGCGAAGACCTTACGAGCGCAGTATCTAAACGATTCATTTGACAGCCGAAGGATTTTATATGTACTTTCATTTGAGTCATAAGCTATCCAATATAACTGATTTCGCCGTTTTGTTCAATCGATATGGTTTGGGGATAATAAGGCTTTTATGTTCATTTTTAATGTTAGTTCGGCAAAATGCCCGAAATATTTGTAAGTGGTTTCAATACATATACGCACGAGGCTTGAATGAAGTTTATCTCCGATTTCATCTATGAAGCGAACAACATTCTCTGGGGGCCGATAACGATAATTTTGCTTGTCGGTACCGGTCTGTATCTGACAATAAGGCTGCGTTTTGTTCAGGTTCGGCACTTTTGGCATTCCATCAAATGCATATCCGGCAAATTCGACGACCCGAAGGAAAAAGGCGATATTTCACACTTTCAGGCATTATGTGCGGCACTTTCCGCAACCATAGGGACGGGAAATATCGCCGGTGTTGCGACCGCAATCGCTCTCGGTGGGCCGGGAGCAGTATTCTGGATGTGGGTGACGGCAGTTGTAGGAATGGCAATGAAATTTTCAAGCTGCTCGCTCGCCCTTAAATATCGCATGATTCACGAGGACGGCTCCGCATCCGGCGGGCCGATGTATTATCTCGAAAGGGGACTTGGCTTAAAATGGCTCGCAGTTATTTTTGCTCTATGTGCCGGATTCGCTTCGTTCGGAATCGGCTGCGCCGTCCAGGCCAATTCCGTCACCGATGGTCTTTTAACAATTATTCCCGAGTCGATTAGCAAGACTCAATTCGATTCAAACATTCCCATCCTCGGCGGTAGAATTATCTTAAAACCTGTCATCGGAATAATATTGGCTTTTTTAGTCGGCATCGTCATTATCGGCGGAATAAAAAGAATCGCGAAAGTGGCGGCGAAAATTGTTCCCCTGATGTGCGCGATTTATATTTTTTCCTCCGTGACTATTCTGGCAAAAAATGCTTCCGATATACCGTTGGCTTTTTCACAGATTTTCCGATATGCCTTTAAGCCGTTAGCCGTCGGAGGCGGTTTCTTCGGCTTTGTTCTGGCCAGAACGATTGAAAAAGGTGTCGCGCGGGGAATTTTCAGCAACGAATCGGGACTTGGTTCGGCGCCGATCGCTCACGCAGCGGCAAAAACTCATGAAATGGCCCGAGAAGGATTCGTCGCGATGCTCGGTCCGTTTATCGATACCATTGTTATCTGCACAATGACGGCTTTGGTAATTATTATCTCCGGTCTCTGGCAGGTAAAAACGCCGGACGGCACAATTCTCTACGGCCCGGACGCATTAGCTCAGCCAAAGAAAATTTTATATAACGACCGTTATGTCGAGGTCGCCGCGACGGTTGGTGAGGACGCTCAGCCGTTTCTTCAGGATAATGGAAAGCCTTATATCATTCCAACAGGGGCGGCACTGACATCGGATGCTTTCGAGCATTGTCTGCCGGGTATCGGCTCGTTTATCGTCTCTATTAGTCTGGCCTTCTTTGCCTATTCTACGATTATCTCATGGTCGTATTACGGCGACCGCTGTTTCGAGTATCTTTTAGGTCCGAAAGCGATTCTGCCGTATCGTTATATTTACTGTTTCGTTGTGATTCTCGGAGCAGTAGGGGGGCTTGATTTCGTCTGGACGATCGCCGATAACTTAAACGCACTTATGGCGGCACCCAATCTTATCGCGCTTCTGGCTTTGGCCGGTGTTGTCTTAAAAGAGAAGAACGATTACATAAGACGCATGAAGGACTCGAATCTTCTCTAAGCTATTAGTGAACGATTAAGTTGTCGTTGGAGGTCCTTGAGGCGGTTGGATTCATCGAAGCCTACACGAATAATCGTAAAGGCGGTTTTATTGTGCATCAAAGGTTCGTCCATGTTCACCCATTTTTTACAAAAGTCACCGTCCGGCGTTCCGGGTATCGGAGAAAAATCCGCCAGCATCCCGCGGATGCCGAGGCTATGAACAAACCGCATCGATTCTTCAAGCTCCTGTATATCGATATGGGGATGGCCGAGGATTTGATAGGCGGTGATGTTTTCCGGACTGGTGCCTGCGGCAATAAGTATTTCCGCCGCTTCGGCAAGCTCCTCGGAAAACACTTTCGAGCCTGTTCGCTTTTGCCACTGCGAGGATGAGCTCTCGAAACCCAAATAAAATGTCTTGAATCCGGCACGTACCATAAGCTCGGCTAATTCACGTGTTACGAAGCGGGCGTTAAGTGCGTTGGGACTGTGTAAATTTATTCTGGAGTCTTGTTTTATAAGGCTTTCAAGGAACGGAACTAAAACCTTATCAGGCTCGAACAGCAGGGCGTCGTCGTAGAAAGCGACGTTCTCGACACCCAGACGGCGAAGAAGCTCGAACTCGGCCAACGAATTTTCCAGCAGTCGCGGCACAAATTTGCCGTACACCTTCGGCACTGAGCAATAGGTACAGCTAAAGGGACAACCATCCGTAAGTTTCAGGATGCCGGTTCTTGATTTATCGTAAGCTTCCCATAAAGCAGGCTGCGATAAATCGGGGCTGATTCCCAGATACTTCCAGAGCGGCTCCAGATTTGTGCCTTGAATTAATAAATCCGCTCCCAATGTCTGTGCGTGAGAGCCGCAGAGGGTGGCATAATTACCGCCCAAGATGATTTTCGCCTGCGGCTGCAACCTGTGAATATCTTCTATAACTTCCTGGATGCCCGGATACCAGTACGTCATTGTCGTCTGGATAAAGGCAAAATCGAATGGTTTTTGAGAAACCAAAAAATCGGTGAACATACCTTGCGGCAGGCCGAACCGTCGAAAGTATCGGGGAATATTTGCCAGAGGCTTCAGATTGGGAATTTTTTCAAAATAGAATCGGCCTCGTCCCCACATATCGGATGCGAGAGATTTTTGCCGGGATGAGAATGGATTCAGCCGGTCGAGATAATCGAATAGTGTAAAATCCGCTCGGCCGCGTAATTTCCCGGCAACGCTCAACATGCCGTACGGCTTGAGCCAGAAATCGAACGCGGCAAAATCGTAAATCGGCGGATTGACTAACAAGATTCTCGGTTTCATTATAAAAAAAGTTCCTGTGAGCATAAGAACACAAGAGTATAAGAACACATGGGCTTATGACTTGTGCTCTTATTGAAGCTTGACAAACTTCGACTCGGCTATAGGATTATCAGAATTATGGAACATTTGCCAGATAAAATCCGATCTTGCAGCAAGGCCGTTCAGAAGTTGTGGACGCTGATGGATCCTTGTACGTTATGTCCCCGCCAGTGCAAGGTTCTTCGCAGCGAGGGCAAGACCGGCTTTTGCGGCATCGGCGATTTGCCGATAGTCAGCTCAGTCGGCCCGCATTTCGGCGAGGAAAGCGTGCTCGTTGGCAAGGGCGGTTCCGGCACAATTTTTTTCGCCGGCTGTAACTTAGGCTGCATTTTCTGCCAGAATTACGAAATCAGCCATCAGCGGCAGGGCCGCATAAGAACTATCGAGCAATTGGTTCAATCCATGCTCGATTTGCAAAATCACGGCTGCGCCAATATCAACTTCGTTACTCCCACGCACGTCGTGGCCGCCGTTGCGGCCGCGATCGAATTGGCCAGGCAAAAAGGCCTGACGATTCCTACGGTTTATAACACCGGCGGATACGATTCGGTTAGCACTCTCAAGCTGCTCGAAGGCCTGATTGATATTTATATGCCAGATATGAAGTATTCCGACCCGGAAGTTGCCGGAGAGCTTTCCGCCGCACCGGATTATCCGAAAGTAAATTTTGCCGCAGTAAAAGAGATGCACCGGCAGGTCGGCGATTTACACACCGAAAACGGACTGGCTGTCCGCGGTCTTTTAGTCAGACATTTAATTCTGCCGGGCGACCTTGCCGGAAGTTTTAAGATTATGGATTTTCTTTCCGAGAAGATAAGCCGGAAAACCACTATTAACGTCATGGCCCAGTACCGCCCAAATTACGAGGCCCTTTCCCATCCTCATATTAACCGCCGCCCCTCACTGGAAGAAATCGCCTCCGCCCGCCGATATGCGATGACAAAAGGCCTCCGCGTCCTCGATTAAAATGACTGCCAATGCTCAAAATGTCTGTAGAAAACAGATTCAATTGGAATGAAAGGGCTATATATAATCAGGCTTTAAGATTTACAGCCAGCACAAAAAGACGATTTATTGAGACAAAAAGAAGTTTTATTTTATGAGCTTTTTCAGGATAATAAAAAGGTGTGATGTTCAGCAGAAGAATAAGGACTGAACATGAGTCGACGGGCAGACGTGGATAAAAGTGCAAAAGCGCCGAATCTACGTGAATTTTTTTCATTTCATATTTGAAGGTGGGCAAACATGTTTAAGGACAAACGAACAGGATTCACTCTAATAGAACTATTGGTAGTTATAGCTATTATTGCATTGTTAATGGGGATTCTCATGCCGGCCCTGCAAAAAGTCAAGGAACAGGCCCAGGAAATGTGCTGCCGGGCCAACCTGCGACAATACGGCATAGCACAGACCGTTTACTTAGACGACTTCGATGATAAATATCCCTATGCCTGGGAATCTCTGGTCATGACAGAGGAACCGGTTAGCGGCTATCAGCGTTACTGTCGATGGCACGATCCGAGATATCCCGCCGATGGTCCTTTTTGGCCCTACCTGGCGGCGGAAAAAGTCCATCTGTGCCCGACATTCAAGTCGCTTGCCAAAGCCCACGGACAAAATCATCCGAGCCATGATAAAGCCATACCCATTGTCCCTTATTATAGTTACAGCATGAATTACTTCCTTAGCAAGCATAAGCGTTCGGAATTCACAAGAAAACATTCGGAGATATTTTTCTTCTCCGAGGAAAATATGTGGCTCAGGGACGGTTGCCAATATGTCCTTAACGACAATGCCTTGTGTGGTGACGGTCGAGACTGGTTCGGCACATTTCATGGTATGAAAGGCTACAATCTTAGTAGCGGCACTGTCAACGCCGTCTTTGTCGATGCCCATGTACAGGAAGTGCGTTCGGCATTGGGCGAGGATCCCAAAGACACGTCACAAATGGAACGCGGTCAGTACGAGAAATATAGCTGGCCATATAAACTTATAGATGAAAGACTGTAATATTTCACCATCGGTGGGAATCATATTCAAAACAATCGTTGGACGTAATTTTTAAATTGTCATTTCCTTCAATTGTTTGGCGTTTTTTATTGCGTGGCCGTGTGCGTCGTTATTGAAATAGACGTAAATGCCTTTTATTTTTTTCGATTTATCTTTAATCCATTCGGCCCAGTCCCGTAGGGCGGATTTGGGATAACTGCCTGAGTATCTGCCGCTTGTGCCATGAAAGCGAATATAAATCGTATCCGAGGTCACCACGTGCGGCGATTCTTTGCCGGGCATATCGTGGATACAAAATCCGGCGCCTAATTCTTCCAGCAGCTTGTATGTTTCCTCGCAGTACCAGCTTTTGTGCCGGAACTCGAATACGGCGGATTTTCTTTTGGGCAGAAGTTTGATAAAGGCCCTGAGCCTGTCGAGGTCTATATGAAGGCTCGGAGGCAGTTGATAGAGAACGGGGCCGAGTTTGTGTTTGAGTAAATCAATGCCGTCGAAAAAACGCCGCAGCGGTTCCGAGGCATCTTTGAGCTTCTTTATATGCGTGATAAATCGATTGGCCTTGACTGCGTATAAAAAAGCTTCGGGAGCGATTTTATGCCATCTTATTATAGATTGCTCTTTCGGCTGGTGGTAAAAGGTGTTATTGATTTCGACAGTATCGAAATGTCGGGCGTAATGCTCGAACCATTTGCTCTTCGGCAGACCGGCCGGATAAAACAGTTCCCTCCAGTGCTCATAATACCAGCCGGACGTGCCGATTCGTATATCGCAAGCCGCTCTGCTCATAGTAATATTCTAACACGTTGTACAACTTCTGAAATTGTTATATAGAAGATATTTTGAATTTTTTCGAAAAGACGAGATATTTAATTATTGACATACGTTTTTTTAATCGATATACTATAGTGTAAAGCGCATTTTAATAAAGAAAATAAGGATATACATTAATGGTGACGGTTACGGTTTCTCCGAAATTTCAAGTAGTTATACCAAAGGCTGTTCGTCGAAGACTTGGTATTCGGCCCGGACAGAAACTGCAGATTCTCCAGTTTTCGGATCGTATAGAATTCGTGCTTCTGCAGAATATTAAAAACATGAGAGGTTTTCTCAAGGGTATCAAAACAGATGTCCGTCGAGAGAAAGATCGTATATGAATCTCGTGGATTCTTCAGGATGGCTTGAGTATTTTGCCGATGATCGCAATGCCAAGTTTTTCGCACCGGCAATAGAGGATACGGAAAATCTCGTTGTATCCGTTATTAATATATACGAAGTTTTTAAGAGAATACTCCAGCAACGAGATGAGGATGCCGCATTACAAGCCGTTGCTTTAATGCATCAAGCTAATGTTGTTGATAT
>JAFGBG010000145.1 GCA_016933295.1 Sedimentisphaerales bacterium
GATAAGCGGCAGAAAGAGCAGCTTTTATCCGATGGATTTGTAAAAGATATTATACAAAAAGCGATAGATAAGGCCACAACTTACGAGGTCGAGGGTAAATGGCTCGAGGCTTATATTAATTGTTACGCGTGGCTTGTGGTTTTAGATCCCAATAATGAAGGTTATTCGGATTATGCCCAGAAAATTTATGACAAGGCCACTATTGCGGCGTCTTTGGAAGACAGTGCTTGCGAGACTACCGAGGAACGCTACAACGGGGTTGATAAAAAGATATACATCAGAACCATAAACTTTCTGGACCTGCATTATGTCAATAAAATCGATTACAAACAAATGACGGCAAAAGCGATCGATCGATGCTTGTTACTGGGCGAAGTGATGAAATTTCCGCCGGAAGACATAAAAATTTCGGAAGAAAAAAGAAAAACTGGAGATGATTATCAGAAATCTCTATCGGCCTGGTCGGTGGCATTGGAAGCGCTGCAAACTGCTATCGAACAATCGTCCGAGCAGGTGAACAGGGAAAAATTCCTGGATGTTTTTGAACAGATTTTGAAAATAAACGATTCGACGGTCGAGTTGCCCCAGCCTTTATTAATTGCGCATTTTGCAGAGGCGTCACTTTCGGCGCTCGATGACTACACTATCATAGTCTGGCCCAGGCAGGTGCTGGAATTTGAAAAAATGATGACCAATGAATTTTCAGGTGTTGGGATAGAGATTTCAAAACCGAAGGGGCTTTTGACTGTTGCCAGTCTGCTGCCCGATACGCCTGCATATAAGTCCGGTCTTGATGCCGGTGATATCATAGAGGCGGTCGATGGGATTGAAACTAAAGATATGACTTTGACATGCGCGGTAAAGAAAATCACCGGTCCCAAAGGCACAAAGGTTAAGCTGACAATCAAACGGCCCGGGGAGGAAAGCACAAGGGATGTGGTTATTACCAGGAGCAAAATTGTTGTTCCGACGATTCGCGGCTGGCAAAGGACCGAAACCGGCCAATGGCAGTATATGGTCGACGAGGAAAATAATATAGGTTATATCCGGCTCACAAGTTTTTCAGCGGAATCCGCCGAAGATTTGGAGAAGGTATTGGTAGAGCTTGAGAAAAAAGGATTAAAGGGCCTGATTCTGGATCTGCGTTATAATACCGGCGGATTTCTGGAAACCGCCGTTGAAGTGGCGGATAAATTCATCGATGAGGGTTTGATAGTCAGAAGACAGCCGGGCTTCGGCAGGTTGCCTGTTTATGAGTATGCACACAGGAGGGGAACTCATCCGAATTATCCGCTTGTATTGCTGGTCAATTCCAATTCCGCCAGTGCATCCGAGATTGTGGCCGGCGCCCTTGCGGACGAACAGTACGAACGGGCGATATTGGTGGGGACAAGAACCCACGGCAAAGGCAGCGTACAGGGTGTCACAAACTCGATAGGTGACGGCGCTCAGTTAAAATATACGATGGCGTATTATCATTTGCCCTCCGGCCAGAGAGTGGAAAGTCGAGAAGAAATGAAAAAACAGGGCAAAGATGACTGGGGTATTAGTCCTGATGTTCTGGTTGACTTGAATAGTGATGAGCTTACAGAACTTATTCGCGTACAGAGGGATAATGACGTTCTTGTCAGGGCCGATCATAACGATGCTTACGATGAGGTGAAGAAGCATACGCTCGAGGAGACTCTTGCCGCCGACCGGCAGTTGGCTGTCGGCTTATTGGTTGTAAAGAGTAAACTAATTCAGGCTGAAGTATTGGCCCAGGCGCGGTCTGATTTGTAATTATGTCTGTTGTACGGCAGAAAAATTGCTTCATGCAGTACACGTCACAGGCGGCTGTCGTCTTAACAACTTTATAGTCTCAGGGGTGCATAGATTTGACGAATGCAGAAGATATAAGCAGGTTTGAACAGCAAAGGCAGGAAAAACTCGAGCGGATTAAAGAATTTGGTATCGACCCTTACGGCGGCAGATACGAGGAGCCCGAATCGGCGGTAGATGTAAAAAACAAATTCCGTGAAGATGACCAGAGCTTGCGGGCCAAAAGTGCCGGCAGAATCGTACTGTTGCGGGATATCGGCAAGTTAATATTTCTTACTTTGCGTGACAGAAGCGGCACTATCCAAATCGGCTTGAGTAAGAAACTTTTGGCCGAACAATGGGATATAGTTAAGCTGCTCGAGCTTGGTGATATAATCGGCGCCTCAGGCCAGTTGGGCAAGACAAAGACGGGTGAAATCACGATATGGGCCGACGATATTACTCTTCTGAGCAAGTGCCTGCTGCAGCCGCCGGAGAAATTTCACGGTCTTGCGGATGTGGACCAGCGTTACAGGCAGAGATATGTGGACTTGTGGGCCAATCCTGATGTAATGGAGCGGTTCAAAATCCGCAGCGCTATTGTCACTACCATTCGAGAATTTCTGACGTCCGAGGGCTTTTTCGAAGTCGAGACGCCGATGATGCAGACTGTCGCCGGGGGAGCGGCGGCAAAACCCTTCATAACACATCACAATACTCTGGATATGGACTTGTTTTTACGTATCGCGCCGGAGCTTTTCCTCAAAAGACTGCTCGTAGGCGGGATGGAAAAAGTCTTTGAAATCAATCGTAATTTCCGCAACGAAGGCCTCAGCAGGCAGCATAATCCGGAATTTACAATGCTTGAATTATATCAGGCATACGCAGACTATAATGTGATGATGGACCTGACGGAAGGGCTTATTTCCCTGCTTGTCGAAAAGTTTTGTCCGGATCCGAAGGTGCAGTTTGCGGATTTGACGATAGATTTGTCCCGGCCCTGGAGGAGAGCTTCGTATGCCGAATTATTGAAAGAGTTCGGCGGCTGCGATATCGACGATATAAAGTCGATAAGGAAAAAAGCGAGAGAGCTTGAAATAAACGAATCGAATATGGACGATGTAATCGTGACCGGCGAAGTTTTCGAAGCGACCGTCGAGGACAACTTAATCGACCCGACGTTTGTGATTGATTATCCGGCGCCTTTATGTCCCTTAACGAAGCGCAAGAAGGATAATCCGAGATATGCCGAGCGATTCGAGCTGTTTATCGGCAAGATGGAGCTGGCCAACGCTTACACGGAATTGAACGATCCGGCCGTACAGGAGGAAAATTTCAGATTGCAGCTTCGCGGCCAGGAAGAGTCGATGGCGACGATGGACAAAGATTTTATCACGGCATTGAAATACGGCATGCCGTCGGCGGGAGGGCTGGGTATCGGAATCGACAGGCTCGTAATGGTGCTGACGGGTGCGGCAAGTATTCGTGACGTCATCCTGTTTCCGTTGCTTAGGCCTGCAAGGGATTAAAAATGCCCCCCACGGTAGGGAACCGAGTACAAAAGCGATGTTGAAATTATTTTTATGGCTGCGATACCTGAGCAAGAGGAAGATTGTATTTCTGAGTATTGCGGCGGTCGCTCTTTCGGTTTCGATGCTGATTGTAGTGGCAAGTCTTTTTACCGGTTTTATAAATACCTTCGAAGATGCGGCGGTTATAGTCGTCGGTGACGTCCTTCTTCAGCCGCCTGGGGCAATTCCCAAATATGATTTATTTATCGAAGAACTGGAGAAGACAGCGGAGATTGATTCGGCGACTGCGTGTTTGAACGGTTACGGCCTGCTGCATCTGGATAAGGGCAACGTCAGGGCCGTGCAAATCTGTGGTATTGAGCCGTCACGGCGGGCGCGAGTCGTCGGTTTCGATAAGTTTCTGCTCGGCCAGAAGGATTCCGGACAGCCCCCTTCTTTTCGCCTGGCGGATTCTTCCGAACAAATCGGTTGCTTTGCCGGCATTAGCGTGCTGTGCAAGCCGGACGAAGAGACGGACGAGTATGATTATAATGCCGCGAAAAAAATGCTCGGTCGTGAGGTTTTTCTGACAACAGGCACTGTCACGGGGCAAAGCTCGGAAGGCCTCTCACGAGCCGATATTAAAAGAAAGCTGATTGAAGTAACGATTGAAGATATTGTCGAGACGGGTATATATCAGTTCGACAACGAATGTATTTACCTGCCTATCGAGAAATTAAGCGAGATTTTGTATCCGGAGAGAAATCTGCCCGTTGCCGAGCAGATTCATATCAAAATCGCAGAGGGAACGGACCCGGCGGTGGCTCTTGCCGTCATAATAGGAGTGTGGCGTAATTTTGTCGAAGAGCAGCTTAATGGAAATACCGATCTTTTATACGGCACGGCTATAGAGACTGCAAGACAGTTACAAAGCAGACTTATCGCCGCGTATGAAAGGCAAATGGGTATTTTATTATTAATATTCGGCATAATAAGCTTTGGTGTTGTACTGCTGGTTTTCTGTATTTTTTATATGATTGTAAAGCTAAAACAGAAAGACATTGCGATTATGAAAAGCTGCGGCGTCTCAAGCGGCTCTGTTGCGTTTATATTCGTGGGTTTCGGGCTCGTTGTCGGGGCCGTCGGTTCGGCTCTGGGAACAGTTATTGGTTGTATTATCACGAGGAATGTCAATACCATTGAGAATTGGATAAGAATAATTTTCGGTTTGAAGTTGTGGAGAAGCAGTGTTTATTTATTCAGCAGGATACCGAACGAAGTAAACTGGCTCTGGGTTTTATGGATTGTAATATCGGCAATCGCGGCCGCGGCGATTGGAACTCTGGTACCTGCCGTTGTGGCCGCAATGACGAGGCCGGTTGAGATTCTAAGATATGAATAGGCAAAGATGATAATGAACGCCGCGGATACAGAGAAACGCACACGATATGATCGAGCCGGCCGGGAGCCGGTCGGTATCCGGGGATGGTTGATTATCCCTGCCGTTATATTTGCCGGTTCGCCTATCGGGATTATGTACATAATTTATAACCTGTGGTCTCTTCAAAAGATGACAGGTTTGGACGCCCGTATTTTTGCCGCCGGAGAAATAATTTTTGCCGTTGCGGTTTTATTATATATCCTCGTTTTTGTTTTGTCCTTTTTCAAAAGACAACGGAATGCCCGGCAAACGAATATTTATTTTGTTGCCGCCGGGCTTGTCGCGCCGATACCGGTTCTTTTTCTTCTGACACTTGGCTTGATTACTTGGCTTAAGATTGTACTTCCCGAGAAGATCACAGTTTCTAATGAGATGATTTATGCTATTCACGGGATTGTTTTGCAAATTGCAGTTCTGTTCTATACTTTTATTGCCGCTTTGCGTTTCTTCTCTAAAAGCCGGCATACGTCACGGACGTGCATCCGTTTTGCCGTCATTTGCCTGGTTGCTTTACTGTTGAAGTTAATTTTCAGGCATGTGTTTATCGGTGATGTGTACCCGATACTTCTCGCACTGATAACTTTTGTTATTTTTTGTGTTATCGCGGCGACAATATTTTTTTTGAACTTTTTCTATGCTGCTTTGTTATTGCAATTCAGCTTCGAGAAAATATTCTTCGGTAACGGGTATTCCCTCGTTTTTATTGTAGCATCTGTTTGTTTGGTGTGCGGTATAGCGGCGGCAACCTGGATTTTATACTTTAAAAAATCCAGGCGGGTACAAGCTACTTTTATCAATACTGAAGACGGCTTTGGCTTGCCGTACAAATTTGCTTTGCCGATCCGGTATTTCACACAAAGGCGAATAAGCTGGCTGGCTTTTTCCGCGGTGGCTCTTTGTGTTTTTATCATCGTCGTAGTAATGACCATAATGTCCGGGCTTGTAAACGACTTCAAGGAAAGAAATCATCGTTTTGTCGGTGACTGCGTCATCGGGACGGATTCGCTTGTGGGATTTGCCTACTATGAGGATTTTAACGAGATACTACAACGGCAGGAATATGTCGAGGCCGTCTCGCCGGTTATAAAAAATTTCGCGTTGAAAAGAATCAAAGATACGAAAGACGATGATGTTGTCGAAATCGTGGGCATAGACCCTGTTAAGCATAGTCAGGCGACGGGCTTCGGCAAAACGCTTAATTATCGCAGAGATAATATTCCTAAAGCATTTAAGCCCAAATACGATCCTAACCTGACCGGTTGTGTTCTTGGGGAATATCTTTTGAGAAGAGATATGAGAAAATTGGGTCTGTATTCCTCTCGTACGGAGCCGCCGGAGATTGGGTATCATATAAGCTCTTTTCCCCTGACGGCCAAAGGGGCTTTGGCCCAGGCCGGAACGGATATGGTTAATACCAAGACATTCTATTGCAGTGACAAATCAAGCAGCGGATTGCCACGGGAAGACGATTCGCTTGTTTATCTGCCTTTCGAGCAGGCTCAACTGCTTTGCGGCATGGACGGACCGCCTAAAAGGGTTTCCCTGCTCAGTATCAAATTCAAGCCGGACGAAAAGCTCCGGGACGGCTGCAAAAAAATACAATCGTTGTGGCAACAATACAGGCTGGAGCAGGCCGACCAGACTCAGGCATATCTTCTGGATACCGTCAAAGTCCAAAGCTGGAAAAGCTACAGGCGTGAATCCATCGCGCCTATGGAGAACGAACAGACAGAATTAATTGTCATGTTCGGTTTTGTCGCGATTACAACCGTCTTTATTATATGGGTTGTGTTCTATATGATTATAAGTCATAAAAGCAAGGACATAGGAATATTGAAAAGCCTCGGCGCTTCGAGTGCCGATGTTTACGGATTATTTTTGGGTTTTGCTTTTTTAATCGCTCTTTTCGGCTCTTGCATAGGGTCATATATAGGATGGTTGTTTTTATTATGCATTAATCGGATGGAAGAATGGCTTTTTGTTTATTTCGGATTTCAGCTATGGGACAGGTCAATATTTGTTGGAATAGGAGCTATACCTAATAAGGTCGAGCCTGATGTTCTGGCAATAATTGCTGTTTCGGCGATTGTTATATGTTTGATTGGTGCATTTGTGCCGAGTCGGCAGGCGGCCCGGCGAAGGCCCGCAGAAACTCTGCAGGTCAATCAATTATAAAAAATTTAAAAATCAAAACGTAAAATGCAAAATTTTGAAGAAGTCACCCGCTTTTGGCGGATGACATAATTTCTATTATTTATATCTGATATAAGTGAATAATATGAGCAAGGATGATATTCTATTAAAAGCAGAGAATCTTCATAAATCGTATCGTATGGGGGCGACGAATTTGAAAGTGCTCAAAGGAGCCGACCTGGCGGTTAAAAAAGGCGAATTTGTGGCAATAATCGGCGCTTCCGGCAGCGGCAAAAGCACGCTTTTGCATATGTTGGGCGCTTTGGACAGGCCGGATAACGGTACCGTTACCTTTGCCGGGCGGGATTTGAATCGACTGGGTGCCCGGGAATTGAACCGATTTCGCAATAAAAAGGTCGGATTTGTGTTTCAGTTCTATCACTTATTGGACGAATTAAATGTGCTGGAGAATGTTTATTTGCCGGTTATGGCCGGAAGAAGCATAATTGGCTGGTTTTTCTGCCGGAAATGGGCGAAAAACCGTGCCCGGAAACTTCTCGAACAGCTCGGTTTGTCTGAGAGGGCCGGGCATAAGCCCTATCAGTTGTCCGGCGGAGAAAGGCAAAGAACGGCGATTGGCAGGGCCTTGATGAACGATCCTCAGCTACTTTTGGCGGATGAGCCGACAGGAAATCTTGACTCTGCGACAGGAAACAGTATCTTAGA
>JAFGBG010000146.1 GCA_016933295.1 Sedimentisphaerales bacterium
ACGAATATCTGAGCGTCACCCGTCCAGCCCAAGCGTTCGTCGCGCTGCGGGCAGTCGGTCGGTATCTCGACAAAATTACTTCGCTGGCTCCAGACGATATTGCTGTATAGCTGGTTCACCATCTGGTCGGAGCACTCGAACGACGCGACCGACGGAGTGTTCGAGTGAACGACTATGCCTGTAATTGCATCCGTTCCAGGCTTTTGGGAGCAGCCTGTCATCTCGACATAGCGGAAACCGTGATATGTAAATCTCGGCTCCCAAATTTCTTCGCCGGAGCCTTTGAGAATGTACGTATCGGTGCAGCGTGCACCGCGAAGATTCATGGTATATATCGTCCCGTCTGGATTAAGCATCTCGGCGAAACGCAGAGCAATTTTATCGCCGGTCTTTCCTTTGGCTTTCAGCCTTACAAAACCGGCAAAATTCTGGCCCATATCGAAAACATACACGCCTTTCTTCGGCTCGGTTACTTTCTTCGGTTTCAATTCCATTATTTTTTGCACAGTCACGCCGGGATAAGCAGCGAGAATTCCTTCATACTTGTCGGCTACAGCGACTTTATCCCACTTCAAGTCGTTGAAGCCGGCACCGTTCCATCCGAACATTTCCTTTCGGCCGTCGTATGTCTCGCCCATAAGAAAATCGGACTCTATAATCGGGCCGTAGCCGGCTTTCCATGAATCGTCCGTGACGATTGTCTGGACGCTGCCGTCTCTGTATTCTATTTCGAGCTGAGCCAGCAGACGCGGGGATTCGCCGTAGAAATTCTTTCTTCTTTTCGAACCGATATATCCGGCGTACCAGCCTCTGGCGAGAATCGCACCGACGGCGTTATTGCCGCGTGAAATCATGTCGGTGACATCATAGCTATAATAATGCAGGCGCTTATCATAGTTGGTCCAGCCGGGGGTGAAGTAATCGCCGCCAACCCGTTCGCCGTTGATGTGCATCTCGTAAAGACCAAGCGCAGTCACATAAAGAGAGGCCCGCGTGACAGTATTTTCGACCAGGAATTCCTTCCTTAAAAACGGCGATGGCGGCAATTCGAGCGTATCGTCCTCCATATCACCCCAGGGCATATCGCCGCAGTCGGCGGTTACGAGGGCTTCAACCCAGGACTGGTCGTCATAATCTTCGTTCTGCCAACCGTCTTCCACTGTTTGTGCCGTCTTCCAGGAGCCGTCGATTTTTATCGTCATCGGCTCGCCCGATTCGAATTCCACAACAAGTTTCCCCACAAGTCCCGCCGGACTCGGCGCAGGGGCCACGTTTGTCACGGAGATAGCGAAGATATTCGTACCCGGCCGGAGATTTTCCGTAACGTAGAACATGTAGGGTCGCTGCCAGCCGGAATATCTACACCTCTGGGAGCCGTTTATATATAGAACGGCGACATTATCGGCAACTGTTCTAAATTGCGCCTGCTTGATTTTCCGGTCCGAGGGCAATTCGAATTTGTGCCGGAAATACCGCGTGACGTTCGGAAGCCTTCGATTCGGCTGCCCTTCGGGATACCATATCCACTTGCAGCCGGTCAGGCTAAGCGGGGCTGGCTCTTTGTATTCGTCGTAGGCGTCCGGTGGTTCGGCGTCATAGCCGATCCATTCGGCCTTCCAGTCCTGCGGCTGAAGCAGGCCCATAGTCCAGGACGCCGGCTTGCTCCAGTTCGAGATATTGCCGTCCTTATCCCACGCTCGCACCTTCCAGAAGCACTGCATTCGCGATTTCAACGGCTTGCCTTTATACACAATCTGATTGGTTTGATTTGAGTTGAATTTGCCGCTGTTCCAAAGGTCTCCCACGTTCCGCCTGAGATTGCTCTCGCTGCTGGCCACTAATATCTGGTAGGCGCTCTGAGTCTGCGCCCGCCGGCTGGATTCCATTACCCAGCTTAATCGCGGCTCAGTCACATCTATTCCTATAGGATCGAGGCGGTATTCGCAGCGCAAATGCTCGAGGGCGAAACCGATTCGAGCGTCGCCTTTATTTAATATCGTGATTTCGTTCAGGCAACCTTGCTGAATCAGTAATACCAGTAGAATCATCGCGGCAGGTAATAATTTTATCCTTTTCATACTCCACTCTTTCCCCGGCCAGTGATTTTGCCGGATTTGTTAATGATTCAAATTTATGCTCAAAACAGAGCGGAACTTTTTTAATTGTCTAATAATGTTTTGTTTGAGCCGCCGTAGATAAAACGCATCTGGCCAATATTAGGGATAATACCTAACGGAAATTTACTAAATGGTCTGAAACCACCGGGCCAGTAAACAAAAAGCGCCTTGCCCACAAGATAATCGCGAGGGACGATACCGACGCGATAAGGCTCCAGGCCGGTATTTGCAATCCCCAAGTCGCGCCACCACCTGCAATCTTCGCTGTTGGGGCTGTTGTCGCCGAGAACGAAATATTCGTCTTTGCCCAACTTAAAAGGTTCTTCCGTAGCTCTTTCCGCCGGTCTGCCTCTCGTGGCTTCTGAGGTATAGTGTGTATCTCTGAAGACAGCGACGTGTGATAGTGTAAATTTGCCGGAGCCGAATATTTCCATTTTCGGCTGAGTATTTTCTTTTATCTGGCCGGCATCTTCCGGTCCTCGCCCCAGGTCGTAGGTCCATTTATTGCCGCCGAACTCGAATATCAACTGATGGTCAACGTTGACAAATTTAACCAAAGTCAGCTTATTTGCCTTGGGTTGTTCGATTATGACTTCATCCAAAAGTATCGGCTGGCCGTCATTTACTTGCTTGGTGACGACAAGCGTGCCGGAAGATAAGGATACTTCGGCTTTATACATCGTGTCGTATTTGCTCAGACCGATCCCGATACGTCCCTGTAGTTCGTCGGCACGGCAGTAGAAACGTAACATAACATCGCTGCAGTAGGGCATATCGTCGTAGTGGTTGACGCTATTGTAAGAATAAGCCGTTCTGAAATTATTGCCGATTGACGGGTCATACTCCAAAGTGCTTACCTGCTCGGGTGAACTGTCCATCCGGAATAATAGCGGATTGGTTTCATCGATTTGCCAATATGAAGTGCCGACGGGTTTGAAAGGTAATTCCCATCTGTGTTTATTATATAAAGGGCTATATTTATCCACAGGCTGATAATCATTATCATACACAGACATCCATAGCTCATTTTGGACTTTCGGCGGCTTACGGACTATTTGCCCGTCGATATAAATATCACCGTCGATAATTTGTAAGGATTCACCGGGAAGACCTATTAACCGTTTAATATAATTGACATCAGGATCGGGCGGATTCTTGAATACGATAACATCCCAGCGTTTCGGCTCGAAAAACTGATAGATGCACTTTAGTACGAGTATCCGGTCGCCGTTAACCACCGGCATCACCTCGCCGGGTGGCTGGTAATAGCCGCAGCTTTGGCAATGAGTCGCCGGCAGTTTCTTATATCCCAAGGGAATATTATCATTGGAATTGCTCGAAGAAAATCCGTAATCGTACTTGTAGCCGCACTGACGGCAACGCAGCCTAAAATGTGCCCCTTTAAGGGTATCGGCCATACTGCCGGTGGGAATCCGGAAGGCCTCCATGACAAACGCACGGAAAACAAAGGCTAAAATGAAAGCGGTGATCAGCCACTCGAATATATTTGCAATTTCTGTGGCTCTGTCCTTTTTTGTATGCGGCTGTTTGACGGACTTGCTTTTTTTGATTTTACTGTCGGACATAAGTACCTGATTTTAACGTATTAAAGAACTCTGTATCGGATACAGAAATTGACGATTATGCCCATAAATGCCTGCGCAGTCAACAAACTATTTCTCATTCAGGCTGTTTTTGGATAATTCCTTGCGGATAATGAGCTTATACCGAAACAATTTTTCCGGAAATTTTTTTAGATATTGCATATTGCCTCAATCTCCCAAAACGCGATTTTTTGGCTATATCCGGCCCGAAAAAGTAAAATTGTCGATTTCGGAATTTCTCCGCCGAACAGCAATGTAAGTTTTTTTTAGAAACTCGAAAATTTTATGTAAAAAGTGCTTGCTGTTTAGAAGTCTTTGTTGTATAGTGGTTTGCGGTATTTCTAAGTTTGGGAAATGCGTGATAGAATGTTTGAGAGTTGAAAATGACCAATCCATTTAAACAATGACCTTTGAATGTGAACAGAACCCAGTTTCTTTCCTGAAATGAGGTAGTCTATGGCAACAATTACGAAGAAAGAGCTTATCGACCGAATTGCGGAACGTACACAGGCAAAAAGAGTAACAGTTAAGAGTATAGTCCAGGCATTCCTTGATGAGATTATTGGGGAACTGTGTCAGAATAACCGTTTGGAATTCCGAGATTTCGGTGTTTTTGAAACCAGGACGAGGGCATCCAGAGTGGCACAAAATCCCAAGACTCTTGAGCGAGTCGAGGTTCCGGCAAAGCGAACGGTCAAGTTTAAAATGGGTCGTCTTATGAGAGAGAACCTGAGTTCTCCCGTTAGTAAACAGGCCGAAACAAAGTAATTATTGAAAATATAACCGCCGTCCACAACAAAACGCAGTTATTTCGGATTACCAGCAACGAGCTTCAATAGTTTGTGGAGCGAGCAGGTCGTAGTTCGTATTAGTTAAGATGTACAAAAGGAGCGTTTTATGTCAGACGGGAAAGTTAAGTGGTTTAACCCGAGAAAAGGTTATGGTTTTATCGCGACCGACGACGGACGCGATATTTTTGTCCA
>JAFGBG010000147.1 GCA_016933295.1 Sedimentisphaerales bacterium
GTAGCAAGTGCCGGAGTCGTTAACGGCGAAAAGTTGTCCATAAGGATACTTAATCGGGATGCAGGAACTTTTACGCTAACCGATATAGGAATTACGAAAAAACAGTATTCACTTATTCGAGACGCTCTGAAAAAACCATCCGGTATGATATTATTGTGCGGGCCGACGGGCAGCGGCAAAACAACAACAATGTACGCGATGCTCAACGAGATTGACAGGCATACACGCAATGTTATTACCGTTGAAGACCCCATAGAGGCAATTCTGCCGACGGCAAGCCAGATTGAAATCAATCCGAAAGCCGATATTACTTTCGCCAAAACCCTGCGCAGCGTCCTTAGACAGGATCCCGACGTTATCTGCGTCGGAGAGATACGTGACGAGGAAACCGCCGAGATTGTCCTTCGAGCGGCACAAACCGGTCATCTTGTTCTGGCAACCATACATTGCGACAGTAACAAGGCCGCGTTGATAAGACTAATCGATTTGGGGATTTCGCCGGTTCTTTTAACGTCGGGATTGAATATGCTGTTGTCACAAAGGCTCGTCCGGCGTCTCTGTAAATATTGTAAAGAGCCAGCGAGTCTCAGTCAAAACATCATCCATGATTTCCAAAAAGTTGGTCTTGACCATACGAATGTCTGCCGCTCAAAAGGCTGTAAAAAATGCGAGGGGACCGGATATTTCGGAAGAACGGCGGTCTGTGACATTCAGCTCCTGACAGAGGAGCTAAAAGCCGATATTACCGGCGGCGAAGGGACGATGACCGAGCTGAAAAAAGAAGGCAAAATGAAGTCAAAGCTGCGAAAAGAAGGATTGAAAAAAGTCGCCGTCGGAATAACAAGTCTCGAAGAATTAAAAAGAGTGGTAGGATAAAAACAGTGATTTTTTGGATATGTATATTGATTGGCGGTGCTTTCACCTGGTTGGCCGTAAGAATGGGCTTTCTCGATTCGCTGACTCTTTTGTTTAATATCACAATCTCGGTATATGTCGCTGTCTTCCTGGTTCCGGTGACAGCGGAGAAAATTTCCGCCGTAAGTGACCTGCCGTATGGCAACGCATTTGCTCTGACATTCATCGCAACAGGGACATTCCTTGTTTTGTTCGGAATAAGCTACGTATTTCTGACCGGACAGTTTAAGGTTTCATTTCCCGGTTTATTCGAGTTGGTCTTCGCCGGATTACTCGGTTTCCTGACGGGCTTCCTTGTTTCAAGTTTCGTTGCTTTGATTATTACCGCCTCACCGCTATCACAAAATTCCATTATGAGCAAAATTGGATTCAATAGAAAAACGATGCACGATAACATATCCTATATCTGCTTGTTCTGCGATTCGGTGAACCGGATTGTATCTTCATCCGATAAAAATATAACAAGCGGGCAAATCATCAACGAGATGCTCGAAAGTGTCCCGCCAAAAGAACCAAGCCTCTCGAATCCGGAAACGGAGCCCAAACAATACAGCGAACCTAACGACCCGAACGAAAGCTAAAATTAGGTGCTGCTTACACAAAAAAAAGATGGTCGAGCCGGATATAACAGAAGTGTTTCCATCGGGAACTCACACAGTGCTGCCGGGATTATTAAAGCGGGCATGTCCCGCCCGGGCAGGCGCTGCCGCAGGAATCGCCGCTGATACACGATTCACAAGCCTGACTCGACGATTTGCTCTGACCGACAGCGAAACCGGAAAGAAGTTTTTGCAGGTTGGTACTATCGCACTTTTGGCATTTATGCTTTTTAGCGTTTCCGGTTTTTTCCAGAAACTCCATCACATATCCGCAGTCTTTACACTTGTATTCGTAAATCGGCACAGTTCAATCTCCGGGTAAAATCCATATCAGATGCAACAGTGAAATCGCTTTAGTGACAATGAAGGTATTGTCTGTCACTTTACTGTCAGCTTTTTGACTGGTCGAGGATTAAATCTTTTACCTTCTGGCTCGGCAGATTCAACGCCCCGTAAGCAGTTGACGCGGCGGTACGCAGCTCGGAATCTCCCTGCTCCGACTTTATCAATTCGTAAATACTATCGATAATCGTATCGTCAAGAAGATTGGCGTTCAGCTTTGCCGAAGTTGCAAGCGAGTAAAACGCAGATACCCTTACGTTCGGCCCGTTCGGATCCTCGGGATTGTTGTCGGTATTAAGCGCCATCTCGGCGATTGCACGCTGAGCGACGGGACTTTTAAGATAGGCCAAAGTTTCGCCCACCAGAATCTGGATCTGCGGCCGGTCGTCTCTTGTTGCGCCGACGAGAACATTCTGCGCCAGTGACAAATCGATCACGGGATTCCGCGTCAAAGCCAATTCGTGCATTACCGTAGCGGCACGAAGTGCGTAATCGTTTGCTGTTTCCTCATTCCAACCTTCGGTATCTTCGGCCGCAGCCTGCGGGGCCTGAGCAATTGCTTCGGCCAGGTTGGCAACGACTAACTTGCTTTCCACGAAGGGCTCTTTCGGACCTGCCGCGGCAATCGAAATCGCAGCGCTGTATCTGACCTTTTTATCGCCGAATGAAAGCGCCTGAATCAGCGGCTGCTCCATGCCGAAGCGGTAAAGCAGCGACTTTTCGCCCGCCGTAGTACTCAAAGCTTCTATCACGCCGAGTGCTACATAGGCATTTTTATCTCTGATGGCTCTTGCGAGAGCCTGGTGGAGATATTCGACACCCGCCATAGTGGCGTACTCATGCGCATCAAGATGGCCGTCGCCTAAGTATTCGTACAATTTTCCGTCATCGGCAGATTCGGCTTTGAAAAAGGAGGCGATCCAAAGCCCTATCGCCGGGCCGAAACTCGGATCGGCTTTAAGCGCCCATTCGCAGGTCTGCATCGCCATCAGCTCGTAAAAGTATTCCTTGGCGACGAGATTCGAATTAAGCCGGCGCTGCTGAGAATCCCATAACCAGATATTTGCAGTCGGAGCATCTTCCGCCGGGCTTAAAGACTGAGCATGGTAATAATAACTCTCGGCAAGCTGATAGAAAAGTTGTGCCGCGGGTACCCGCAAGGCAGCCGGATCAATTCGCATAATACTCTTGCCGGCCAGTTCCCGCATTTCCGGCGAACTGTCCTTTTCATAGACATATTTCAGATAAGCCAGCGATTGAGGATATTTAATTTCGCCGAGAGCCGTTATTGTCTGCGACTTGACATTTATATTATTTGCCTGCAGCGACGCCGCGAGCGGCCTGATGGAATCTCGTCCAATTTGCGGAAGTGCACGTGCGATATTCTCGAATTCCGCCCCGCGAGAAGGGTCGGCAAGCGCATTGAGCATAAACGGAATCGCATATTCGCCGGCATCCTGCAGGCGTTTTACCGCTATGAGCCAGCCGCGTTCGGTGCTGCTGAGACGTTTGACCTCCTCGATAATAATACCCGGGTCGGAGCGGCGGACAAAATTGCCCTGCTCGATAATATCGAGAAGTTGCCCCGTCAGTCCGGCTAATTCCTTATCAGGCGCGACTTCCTTGATTTTCAATAGAAATTCATAACCCTTGGGGTTTTCTTTGCTCAAATTGAGAAGCTCAACAGGGTCGGGCTGACTATCCAAAACCCTCCTGGCGCAACCTTTTGCCAAATCGAAACGCCCGATTGTGGTGTAATGCAAATAATCCTTCCAGTCCTCCGAAAGAGTCTGTGAAAAACCGGTAGTAATGATAAAAAGTCCAGCTATCAGGATAAGTGCGGCTGTTTTTTTATTAAACATCTAAATGTCTCCAAAAATGCGTTCGTCCGAACACAAAACCGAAATCGGATGCCGAAAAGAGCTTTCTTAGCGGCCCTAACCTCCAAAATTACCCCTGTTGGAGCGTTTTTTTCACTACCGGCTGCATATTTAGTACAGCAGGTAAGTATAATTCGTCCATAGAGCTATATAGTATTAGTAAATACCGTCTGTGTCAACAAAAAATAGCCCCATCGGCCTATAATAGTACGTTTACCGGCTTATAACGTTATATCAGACCAACGCTTATTTCACAATATAGGACAAAATCTCGCCTGCTTTAATTTCCCGGGCGACAATCCCGCGTTGAGGGTATTCGAACGAACAAAAAAACAACAAAATGACTAAAAGCGGCAAATTATGATATAAACAAATTTTCCCCAAAAGCTGCTGATTGCAATCACTATGCTGAAACTTTCGACGGACCAACAATACCAAGATCTATGGATAATTAGGTCTGCCCCGTTTTTTAAAATTTGTCTTTATTATTAGGAAGTTATTAGACAGATTTGGTGATATTTAGGCTAATCATCATCCACTGCTGTTACAGCCCACTCCGGATAGGGAGCCTGGGTGCCTTTCATGGCCCGCCAGAGTATACGATTAAAAACGTCCTCGGGGCAAGCATCTAATTCATCAAGTGGCAACTGAGCGGAAACGATCGCATCCTGACGCAACATCGGATCGCTTATCTTTTCGGGTGGAGGGTTGATTGTATTCAACGGAATCATGTTAGGAACAATGGTGAATGGAGTGAAATCTGGTTTTTCGGTAAAGCAGTCAAACATGGGAGTAGCTGTGGCATCGAGTTGATTCATTGGGGGCAGGCCCAGAATCAGTTCCATCGTACGGATCAAACTGGTTTGGTTATACCGAGTACTGATGGTTTGACTGCGTTTCGTATAGGGACTGACCACATAGCAGGTGGTACGATAGCCGCTTACATGGTCCCAGCCGGCCTGCGGATCATCTTCAATAGCAAAGATACAAGTCTCAGGCCAAAACTTGCTATGACTGACAGCTTCCAATACCATTCCCAGAGCAAGATCGTTGTCGGCAATTTGCGATCCAGGACTGGGATAACGTTGCCTTGTTCCACCCGTATGATCGTTGGGAAGAAACAGAATGATAAAATCCGGATACCTTCCTTCGGCTTCAAATACCTTGAGCTCCTTGATAAAGGCCGATGCACGCATGACGTCGGGCACTCTTAAATTGTATCCTTCCGTCTCCAATAGGCTATGCGGTCGCAATGATTCGATTGCTGGTCGGCAACGTAATTGCGTCAGGCCGGTGCCGTTTTGGTAATCGTTCCAGTAATCGATCCACTGAGGTTCCCTTCTACGTGTTTTGTCTTTCCAGCCGGATTCGGAAATCATCCATTCGCCGTAATTACGAAACCATTTACCGTGCGCCAGGGCATTATCCCAAATGAAGCCGGAGGATGACCAAGAAAGGGCATCACTACCAGCCTCATCCTTGCCACCAGAATAACTTCGTGGAAAGTCGGAAGATAATTGACGTTCCACATACTCGTTTGTAATGCCGCTGTCGGTCCATTGGTGGCCATCCGCACTCTGCACACCCGAGCAATAGGTATTGTCCATCAGGATAAACTCACGGGCAATCTTGTGTTGATTTGGTGTGAATTTTTCTCCAAACATGCATAATTCAGGATTACCATTACCTTCCGGCATATCCCCGAGGACTTGATCATAGGTTCGGTTCTCTTTGATAATGTAAATAACATGTTTGAAAACACTGGGCTCGCCCACTCGTTCAGGCACCGGACGAGCAGGTTGATTGCGACGCGGCAGTAGCTTAGCCCGTTCGAGCATCGGGTAACGCATATTTTGCAGTACAGTTTTCGTTTGGGATGCGAGTTCTTTCTCCGAGGGGAAAGGAATCAATGAAAGCGTTCCGTAGAAGTCTTTGGACCGAAACCTGATTTTGTCCTCCGGTTTTAAATCTCTATTTGCCCCGATGCCTTTAATGTTCGCCACACAAATCGTTCGATGGGAGGTATTCACCGCCACTGCACCCGGGAACCAACCCACTGGAATGAGGCCCACAATTGAGGATTCCTTTTCAGCCGGTTCAAATTTTATCAAAGCAACAGCGTTCTGAGTGCCGTTACACACGAATAATCGTTTACCATCCGGATGAAATGCCAAAGCATTGGGCTGCGCTCCAAACGGATCCCCCGGTGATTGGCGCGCCCATATTTTTTCAACGACTTGATCGGTTTGAGTATCAATGACACTCAGCGTATCACTGCCCGAATTGGCTACTACTACATAACGTTCATCGGGCGATACTGCCAAAGCCGAGGCGTGCAACTCGACTATCACTTCACCTTTTACCTGTCCAGTGGCAAGATCTATGACACTCACCGATCCTTCATTGGCAATATAGCTGACGGGATCGACCCGCACCCTGGTCTCGCGTCCTGCTGGAGCAGTCAGGCCTGATTCCCCAGGTCGCCGACCCCCTAAATTGCTGACATAGGCTTTATCCGCAGTCAGTACCACCTCGAATGGAGCCACTCCGGTATCCCACGTACGCAAAACTTCGCCGGTTTCCGTATCGTATTCATGTAATTTATTACCAAGATTACCAGCCACATACAACCGTTTTCCATCTGCCGATACCGCTAAGCCGGTGGGAATTTCTTCTCTGCGTTTGGGCGCCCTGGCGTCAGGAACGGAAAACCTCTTCAATCGGCCGACCTTTTTCCCGTTTACCGAAAATACTTTCACATCACCTTCTACATTGGAAAGGTAAATACGCCTGCCGTCGGGAGAAAAGACTAAACCTGTCAAGCTCAGCAAGGCATCGGAATCTTCCTTGGGTTCCTGGGATGGTTTGGTGTTGTCTCCTGGCATGGCCACTTTTTGTAGAATCTTGCCGCTTGATGGTTCAATGACGTAAAGCTGATGGCTTTTGCCTGAAGTAACCAGCAGTTCTCCGTCAGGACTCAACGCCAGTGCCTGAGGCCGCAGTCCTGGCAGGTGTATTTGCTGACCGGCGGGGGTTAGAATTTGGCTTGTGGGCATGATGTAGCGATTCTTCGATACCTGGCCCACAGGGGAAGTCTGCGATCTGGAACGGTCCAATGAGCAGCCAATCAACAGGCTCGCCAAGGTAACACTCAAGACACTATACTTAATTCCAATTGATTTCATCTTCTCAAACCAACAAAAAATTGAGTACCATCTCCGTATTCTACCAAAGGCATTACTAACAACCAAATATCCGGAATGTCTTGCTCGAATAAGGTTACTGCTTCAAATTATATCTATCCCCGGCGAAGCATCAAGGCATTTTTTAGCGGTCAGCGTTTTGCAGACAGCGGCCAGACCAAACGCGAGCCACGAAACACGAACGACGAGCATACAGCCTTCAGCGGTCAGCGTTTGGCTAACAGCTTACGGCTGAAAACTGTCTGCTATAAATAAGGCGTTTGTAAACCACCAAATATTGATTGGAAAAACGAAAATAATTACATTTTTTTCGTTTTTTTTATGTTTTTTGTCATCTCGACTGGAGCCCCCGTGTTTTCTTGCGAAAGCAAGAACAGTGTCTCAATATTCAAATTAGGCCTGTCCCGAGCGTAGCCGGCTGAAACGGTGTCAGGTACCTTTTTTAATTGGCCAGATCCTTCACTTCATTCAGGCGCCATCCTGAGCCTGCCGAAGGGATGACAATTTATCTTCGAAAAATTGCCCTTTTTCCGCAAAAAGCGGGGATTTTCCTTGAAATTCGGCAGAAACGAGATATAATTACAAACGAATAGAATATAGAATACTGAATACACAATACAGAATGGGGAGGCAAGTCATCGAATTAGTTAATTCAGTGAATTAGTTCATTAGAGATTTTTTCGAAGGCATTAATGTCGGCTAATTAACTAATCAACCAGTTCGCTAATCCGCTTTGCCGGCCTTTGGTCGGAAATCCAAAACAAATTCGAACGCTCAAAAACCTCAATTCTCACAACAAAATGAGCAAAAAACACGCGAAATTTGGAAAAAAGCAATATGGGGGCACAAATATCCAAAGTGTCAAAGGCACAAAGTAACTATGCAACTCGGTACCTCTGTGCCTCTGTGTACTCTGTGGCAAAAAAATGGAAAACGAAGCCAATTCTAAAGGCAGAACTCAGAACATAGGAGACAGAAAAAAGAAAAAAATGAAAAACGAAGCCAATTCTTAAAGCCAGAAGTCGGGCCTGTCCCGAGCACAGTCGAGGGAAGGCAGAAAATCGCTCGAAATGGGGCAAATATCGGCTTTTGGGTTATTAAGAAACTTTAATTAAATGCCAAATAAGAGGATAACGATAAATTTGAAGATTTCTCTTGAAATCCCGCCATGTTATACATATATTAGGGTAGATGTATGAATGATTGTGGGGTGTTATCTATGAATAAGGAGTCACATCATGTTTAGGCGAAGAGCTTTCACCTTGATAGAACTGTTAGTAGTAATCGCTATTATTGCTCTTTTAATGGGCATTTTAATGCCGGCATTAAACAGGGTCAAAGAGCAGGGAAAACGTGTGGTCTGTCTTAATAATCTCAAGCAAATGTCCATTTCCTGGAATTTATACGCCGACGATTATGACAATAAGATTGTAAACGGCAACACGGGTACTAATCGTTCATGGGTAAGTTATAGCGTAAGCGATACTGAGCGAGAAAACAAAGAAAGTATAATGAATGGTGCTTTATATGAGTACTGCCCCAATACCGAATTATATAAATGCCCCACCGGTGAACGGGGAGAGGCGGTAACCTACGCGATTGTCGATTATATGAACGGCCACAGCGAAATTTCCGGCGCTACACTGGCACCGGTAAAAAACAGGTCTGATATAATCAACCCTTCAACGCAGATTGTATTTCTCGACGAAGGCAGACTTAGCCCCTCGAGCTGGACAATCTACTATTACGAAGAACGATGGTGGGACCAGATTACGGCCAGGCACGGCGACGGAACGAACGTTGCTTTTGCGGATAATCACAGCGACTATTTTAAGTGGAGCGATCCTCGGACAATAGAAATTGCCGAGACGAATTATAGCACATGGCAAGGCAGCACTCGGTTTTCCAATGAGGCTACTAATCCCGGAAATCCTGATCTTCATAAGATGCAAAGGGGCGCATACGGGCGGCACGTATTAGGATATCAGCCCTCTCCGCCTCAAAACTAAAAAAGCACTTAATATTTCGCAGTGTATAATCTAAGAACTGTTAATAAGCCCGGCGGAAATAATTTTCGCCGCTAAAGCTGTATTAAGTTCACCGGTTCTTATGTTCAAAAAGCCATTTTTGAACCCATTTTTCGGCCTGTGAGGCAGTTTTCAGTATGCCTTCTAATTGCGCGATATACATCTCTTCGGCCAGTTGGCCCAGGCCCGGGCCGGGAACGGCGCCCAATCGAATAAGGTCGTGACCGTTGAGCAGCGGCGAAGGACGAAGCTCGATATCGCCGAGTGACTTGATTCTTCTTCGCAACTTTATCAGCGGGGCAACGCCCTTTCGGCCCGGCAGTGTCGCCTTCTGTATCGCCCTTTGAAGCTCATAAAGATCGCGGAAGTACGGTTCGGCAAGAATCTTCTTCAAATCGGCCAAGGACATCCGCTCATCCAAAAGTTTGCCGCGGTTATCAAGAAGGAATTTTATGTGTTTATATCGACTCCTGCTGAGCTTGAGAATGCGGCACTTTTCGACGGCAAACTTCGTCTGGCAAGCGGCAAAAAATCCCGCCAATGCAAGCGCGAAATCAACTCCTTTGCGCAACTGGCCGAGAACCGCAACGGCAAATTTCGCATCTTCGGCTCCGAAGCCGTCAAAAACCGCCGATGCCAATCCGCTCTCGAGCAGCAAAGAAACGCCGGTCGCTCGGTTGGGATGTGTAAGAATGCTCTCTAACTCGATTGCAATTCTTTCGGCGCTGATTCGGGTTATTTTTTCAGCATTCGCACGAATCGCCGACCACGTCTGCGGCTCTATTTTGAAGCCGAGCTTCGTGGAAAAACGGATTGCCCGCAGCATTCTCAGATAATCTTCGTCGAATCTCTCTGCCGGCTCGCCGATGGTTCGGATAATCTTCTTTTTGAGGTCGGTTTGCCCGCCGACATAATCGAGCACCTCTTTTTGGAACGGCTCGAAAAACATGCCGTTAATAGTAAAGTCTCTCCGGCGTGCGTCTTCTTCGGCGCTGCTGAATTTTACCGCTGCCGGATGCCTGCCGTCCGCGTATCCTGTTTCGGTCCTGAAAGTAGCTACTTCCACCTGGCGGTCTTTATTCAGAACGATAACGACACCGAACTTCGCGCCTACTTTCAAAGTCCGCGGAAATATCCCGATAACATCTTCCGGTCGGGCGTTCGTCGCGACATCGTAGTCACTGGCCCGCCTGCCCAAAAGCATGTCGCGAACGCAACCGCCGGCAAGCAATGCCTGGAAGCCATTGCGGCGTAATTGCTTTATTATCGTAATCGCTGCCTGCTTGTTCGTCACGACTTTATGCTCCGAAAAATAGTTACGGCCATTGTTCCCCACTGCCGTTTCTCAATCGCCTGCAATCGCCCGTATTTCTCCGAGAGCGACGCCTTCATAGAAGTTCTTACAACAACAATTCCACTATCAGTGACATAATCACCAATATCATCAAGCAGACAAGCCAAATCGGAATCCGGCCCGGCACAGTTACTGTCTTTATACGGCGGATCCACAAAGACAAGATCGTATTTTTGCCGCTTCGTACCCAAAGCGGCGTTAATCCTGAATGCATCCGCCCTTAAAATTTCGGACTCTTTGACAAAGCCGGTTTTTTCGATATTCTTTTTTAGAATTTTAATTATATCGCCGTCCTGTTCGACAAAAACAACGAAATTCGCCCCCCTGCTCAACGCTTCGAGTCCGAGCGAACCTACGCCGCAAAACAAATCGGCCACAGTTGCCGCATCCGTCAGGTCGTACTTATAGAGCACGCTAAATAGCGACTCCTTCACCCTGTCGGTAATCGGCCTCGATACCTTCGTCTCCGGGCCAAGCAGTCGCATAGCTCGTTTTGTTCCGGCAATTATTCTCATGGCTCTAATATACCCGGATTGGACGTCTTGAGCGAGAAAAAACGACAGAGCCATGAGAAACAGCAATTTATTGAACCATTGCCGCCGGTCATGTTATAATCAATAGAGTTTCACATACGTGCGAATCTCATTATGTCGATAGAGGATTTACGATTCTAATTCAGCTTATATGGAGGAAGAAACCGCGTTGCTAAATTTCTTAAGAAAGAAAAATACGAAAAAACCAAAAAAATGCGTCAGATTTAACGTTCTCATTGAACTTAATAGTAGTGATAAATGATTAATCATCAAAAGTACTCTGAATTAGTAAAGCAGGCGCGGCTCGGCGACAAGAAGTGTATGAATCGCTTAGCTGAGGAAGCGAGGGTGCATCTACGTGAATACGTATTTCGTCTTACGTTGCGTGAAGATTTAACGCAGGACATTGTACAGGAGAGCATTTTAGAAATGTTTAAGGTATTCAATAAACTCAAGAGAGCCGATAGATTTCTGGCATGGCTGGACGGCATTGCCTTCAATAAAGTCCGCAGTCACTACGGTCGTCAGTGGCGACATAAAACAATATCTCTATCCGATATCGACTGTGAGCTTGCAGCGAACGAAGGCAAAGATGCTCTGGCTGATATGGTCCACAGGGAGCTGAAGCAGATTGTTATAAAATCGATGCACGAGCTGGCTCCACGTTACAGGGCCGTATTAATCATGCGATGTTACAGGCAAATGCAATATTCGGAGATTGCCCGGTTGATAGGCTGCACAGAATTCGGCGCCCAGTCGTTATTCTATCGAGCGAAGAAAGCCTTAGCTAAAAAATTATCCGGCCACGGTCTTGGCAAAGAATATCTGCTGACGGCGTTAGTTTTGTTCGGCAAACTGACCGCCACGACAGAAGCAGCCGCAGCGAATATATCCGTGACGAGTTCAATCCTCAAGGTCGGGACTGCCGCTACTCTGGCGGCTGTCGCAACAAGCAAGACGGCAATAATTTCACTGACCGCCGCAGGTTTGATTGCCGGTGGTACCGCAGCGGTAACACATGGAACATCCAAAGTCGATAATCAACGACAAATTCCAGGGACGCAGAGAGCTATAAATACACCGGTTCAAACTGAAGAAAATACAAATACGCAGCAGCAATGGTATTTTTTCCCCGAAGGTGTAGGTAAGCCCGTTATGATGCGTCTGCTCGAATATGATTCCGACGGCGGACATTCAAGCTGCAAATACCTGCAAAATCAGCTTGCCAATTACTACTACGATGATAACACAATCTATATAAATAACTGCCGCATGTATAATCCGGATTTATCCGTCGCAAGATTACCTACCGACGGCGAGGATTTGAGCCGGTTCATTTCTCTTGTAGAGGGCAAAAAGGTCAATATGGAGTATGTCTCCGGCAAAGGAAATGGCCTGCTGATAATCTCAAAACGTTCTTCCGAACACGGTGACAGAATCTGGAGAACCGACCGTCATTTCAATGTTCTTCAGGAGGAATATTTCCAGTTTAACTGGCCTCAAAGCACAAGAGTTGTTGATCATCGCGACGCGATGCACAAACGGGGCTGGACATACTTCAGAATTGACGGGCAAATTAACGGTATGAGAATTTCCGGAACCGGGCGCCTGCCGTTTGTCTATGCAACAAGCAGGCGATTCAGCCCCTGGTTCGATTTACGGCTTGCCGACGGTTCAAAGATTATTGATACGCCGAGAGGAGCTTATGTCCTCGGCCAAAACTCGGAGGTTATTGCACGATATGGAGCAAAGAGTTTCTTTGCGGGACTGGGACGACCCTGGATGGGATTGCATACACTCGATACGATACGCAGGGATGCGGTGGAAAATCAGGTATGGTTCGAGACTAAAAATTTGCCGGATGATAATAAAACGGAAATCATTCTGACGAAAGAGCGACTCAAACTGGTTTATACCATCGATATGGAAAAAGATATCGTCGAGAAAATCACATTCACGAACGGCGACGGCGATGAAGGCGAGCTGAGATTTTCCTATCTTCAGGATATCGATGATACCGGCGAAGAATTTACCATGCCGAGAGTGGCGGGTTTCAGGACGGATATGAAGAATTCACCCGGCATTCTTTGGTTTGCGAATTTGTTAAACAATCGCTGGTGAATTATATTTTGCGGAAAGAAGGTGCAAAATGTTAAAGAGAACTCATCTTATAACTATTTTTGTAATATCAGTATTTTTTATCGTATCAGGCGGCGTCACACCTGTTGAAGCAAAAACTATCTATGTTGACGATGATGCGGTCGGTGTCAACGATGGTTCTTCCTGGACGGATGCCTTCAATTATCTCCAGGATGCCCTCGCTGCGGCATCGGATGGTGACGAAATCCATGTGGCCCAGGGAGTTTATACACCTGACAGTAACTCGGCTATACCGGATGGAACCGGTAATCGTGAAGCAACATTTCAGCTTATAGGCGATATATCTTTGAAAGGTAGCTATGCAGGATATGGCGTACGCAATCCCTATGCACGAGATACAGAGCTCACTCCTACCATCCTTAGCGGTGACTTATATGGCAACAACGATTCTAATGTTCTGGAAGAATCTAGCAGAGAAGAAAACAGCTATCACGTTGTGACATGTAGTTCAAATGCTATCCTTGATGGATTAATTATTACAGGCGGTAGCGCCAGTGGAACGGGAGGGCGCTATGGAGATATGCATAATTTTGGGGGTGGGATTTATAATGATGGTGGTAGCCCCACAATAATTAATTGTACCTTCATAAAGAATTATGCGGCTTTGGGAGGAGGCGGTATAGTCAGCTATTCTGGCAATCCAAATCTAACAAACTGCACCTTCAATGGCAATGTAGTATTAGGAGATGGAGGTGGTTTTTGTAACTATCAGGGTAGTCTAACTTTAACCAATTGTATTTTTATAAATAATTCAACTCAAGGCAGCAGGTCCGGAAGTGGTGATGGAGGCGGTATATGGAGTTATGAAGGTAGTCTGGTTTTAACTAACTGCACATTCATCGAAAATTCGGCGCATGCAGGTGGCGGATTATACAACGAAACAAGTAATCCAACTTTGACCAACTGTTTATTCAGAGGCAATTCAGTGAGTGATCGAGGTGGTAGTATGTATAGTGCAAATAAGAGTCTGAGTGGAGACAGCCCGATCCTCAAAAACTGCTTATTCAACGGAAACAACGCAGGATTTCGTGGGGGAGCGGTATACAACCTTTCTTGCGAACCGGTACTGAATAATTGTACGTTCGCCCAGAACTGGGCAGGAGAGGGAAATGCCATATATTGCAAATCTGAGGATGAACGGAACACCATCACGTTGACAAATTGTATTCTTTGGGATTATGGCACCGAAATCGAAACATGGGATAACAACCTGTCAGTAATCAATGTCTCCTACAGCAACATCCGGGGTGGTTGGGAAGGCGAAGGTAATATCGATGAAGATCCGTTATTTGTGGATCAATTGGGCCCGGACTATAGATTTCGAACTGAAGATGATAACTTAAGACTGGTTCCTGTTTCACCCTGTGTTGATACAGGCCAATCGGATTACGTGGCCGGTGCAAGTGAAACTGACCTTGATGGCAATCCACGTATTATAAGAAGTCGCGTAGATATGGGTGCCTATGAATTCCAGGGAGATGTATATGTTGATGATGACGCCCCCCGCGATATGCTGCAGCGCCCTGATTTTCCAATCGATCATCTTGAAGAGAACGGCACTCAAGAGCTCCCATTTGATACTATTCAGGAAGCGATTGACATAGCAAAAGACGGATATACAGTCCTTGTGAAACCGGGTTTGTACGGCAAGATTGACTTCATGGGCAAGGCAATTACAGTTACCGGCACCGAAGGCGTTCCCGTCATTGCGGCATACTACTCGGGACGTGGAGGTAAGATACCTGAAGACGCAGTGACATTCCATACAGGTGAAGGCCGTAGTAGCGTGTTTAAAAACTTTATTATCAAGGAAAGTAGTATCGCGATATCGCTAAATTTCAGCAGCCCTAAAATTCACAATGTCACAATCGTGAATAATGCTTTTGGCATAGCGGCCTATGATAATTCGAGTCCTGACATAAGAAACTGCATTCTCTGGAATAACACAGATGGGGATTTGTTCCAGTGTGAAGCGAAGTATAGCTGTATTGAAACCGGAATCGCAGGCGAAGGTAATATCAACGTTAATCCATTGTTCGTCGATGCGGCAAACGGCGACTATCATTTGAAAAGCGAGGGCTGGTGCTGGAATACAATAGGTCAATCGTGGACATGGGACGATGTAACAAGTGCTTGCATCGACGCAGGTGATCCGTGTTCGCCGTTAGGTGATGAGCCGATGAAAGTGCCGCGTGATCCGAACAACTTATACGGCGAAAATCTATATATTAATATGGGCGCCTATGGCGGCACGTGCCAGGCCAGTATGCCGCCATTGAACTGGGGTTCGCCGGAGGAAGAAGATAATACTGCCCCCACACCTAACCCGGCACAGTGGGCGACCGACGGCGCACCGCGAGAAGTTAATGGCGGAGACGGAGAATTTGATTACTGGGTTTGGATGAAAGCGGCAACGGCAACAGATGCATCCGGTTTTGTTGAATATTTCTTCGAGTGTACCACAGAATCAGGCTTTAATAGTGGCTGGCAGAGCTCGCCAGAATACAGCGTACCGGTCGGCCGGAGCGGACAAGGTCTCCGTTTCCGCGTCAAGGTTCGTGATTCCTACAATAATGAGACCGCCTTCTCTGATGAACGAACGGCCCATTAGCCGCTGCCGGATTGGATAGGAAAGGATTTTTAAGAAATATTTTTTGATATTTATCGCTATAATCAATAACATAATCACAATAACACATTCGCGAATGTGGAGATAAAGTGTGTGTCGAAACCGTGCCAAAATCTGTCGGGTAACGGGCAGGAAGATTTTTTACGTGAAACAGAAATCATACAGAGCATTCACTTTGATTGAGCTTTTGGTGGTGATTGCCGTGATTTCGGTCCTGGCCGGGATTCTGCTGCCTTCACTGTGTAAGCTCAGAGACCATGCAAGGCAGATTATCAGCACAAATAACCAGCGGCAAATTATCGCCGCCGTTACTCTTTTCGCTTCGGACAATGACGAGAATTATCCGGAATCAGTCGCAACCATAGGCGATATCACAACGTATTGGAACTGGCAGGAACCGATGATATTAACCGGCTACCGTGCGCGAAGCCCGCGTATGTATCGCTCCATGAGCGGTTATCTGCGGCAATATATCGATGACGCCGATATAATGTATTGCCCCAACGCACCGCAGAAATACAAGTATCTTCAGGAGACATGGGATGCAGGCGATGCATGGGACAATCCGGAAACAGCCCCGGTGGAAGACCCTCTCAGCGGCACATATTGCTTTTACTGGAATTATACAGGCTACCTCGAAAACAGGAATCGTCTTTTTAACGGGCCGGGAGATTCCGCCGCGGGCCGGGGACAAAGCAGACTTCTTGTCAGCGATTACTTCGGATACGACCATTACCGAAGCCCGAATTGCTACAGCAGTTGTGAGAAATTCGCCGCGGCTTCAATCACCGAAGGCACACTGCTTTCTTCTGCATACTGGTCTCGCGGCAAAAACAACAATTACCCGGAGATGCCGCAAATTAGTTTGCGGGCCGGCTATACGGACGGGCACGTCGAGAGCTATTCCTCCACGGATACCCTGACTATGAGAGTGATATGGAAACCGGAAACCGGTGAGCCTTATCCTTACGGGATCGGGCCCGGCAGCTTTTTTCTGCCGCTAAAAGCCGCATTTTGATGATATTACAGATTTTCTCCCATTCGATTTAAAAAGTATTTTCAGTGGAAAAAGATTATTATCGGTTTGTCACGACACTTATTTGTATTAAAGCGGGCAGGAACCCGCCGGAAATTAATAAATAATCGCCGTTACTTCCTCAATCTTCTTGACGACATTGGTGACATCTTCGGAATACGATACGTAACCGTCAAAGCCTTTTTGCATCAGTGCCGCAGCTTCCGAATCGCTCAGCCTGTTAGCAATCGCAACAACCTTAATCGTTTCCGATTCTTCGTTGGCATGAATGCCTCTGCAAACATCCGTAGCATCGATACTGTCTGCCAGAAGACTTATGAGTAAAACATGCGGCGTGAATTTCTGTACAAATGCCCCGGTCTCAAAATTTGTGTGAACCGTTTGGACCTCGTAATCGGCTTTGCTTTTCAGCGCCTCGGCCAAAGTATTTGCCGCTTGTATATTGCTGTCCGCTATGAGCACGCGGATTTTTCCGACTGCAAGTCCTGCCGTAGGCATATTGTGTACCTTCATAAAGCGAAGAAGCTCGCTCAGAGGTATTCGTCTGTCCTTGCTGCCGGGTATGCGATAGCCTTTAAGCTGGCCGTTATCAAACCATTTTGAAACCGTTCGAGGCGCTACGTGGCAAATCTTGGCCACATCACCTGTTGTTAGTACATTTTTACCTTTAGCCATATCTTGATTCCCATCACTACCGATTTATGAGTTACTGCCGTTATAATCCTTTTAATCTTCGGTTTTAAATCAGGGTATGTTTAATGTATAAGTACAATTTCCGGCTTTGCGGCAAATAAATGAGTATTCCGCAAATAGTGCGTCCTATAAATTTTTCCCTTATAAAGAGACTGCCGAAGATATAAGAAATCACAGTTCGGTTAGCATTGGAAGATTACATCTCGAAAATGTTTTGATTTGCCCGCCGGAAAAGGTACAATTTCAAGGGCTTTACTTTTGCATCTTAAATCAGGAGATTTTTATGCAGATATATCTATCTCGTCCGGATATAACCGAGAAAGAAATTGAAGCGGTTTGCCAGGTTCTTCGTAGTCCCAACCTATCGCTCGGGCCAAAGCTGGAGGAATTCGAGCTTGCTTTTGCCCGGTACATCGGTACAAAAAGGGCAATTGCCGTCAACAGCGGCACCAGCGGCCTTTTTCTGTGCATGTTGGCGCTGGGGATTCGACCCGGAGATGAAGTTATTACTACGCCGTTTACTTTCATCGCCTCTTCCACATCAATCATGATGGCCGGAGCCAGGCCGGTATTTGTCGATATCAACCCGATAAGCTTAAACATCGATCCGGCGAAAATCGAATCAGCTATCACAGAGAAAACAAAGGCGATTTTACCGGTGGAAATTTTCGGCAATCCGGCGGGCTTCAATAAAATCTGCGAGATAGCCCAAAAAAATAATCTGGCTTTTGTCGAAGATAGCTGCGAGGCCCTCGGTTCGGCACTGAACGGGAAAAAAGTCGGTACTTTCGGCAAAATGAGCGTATTCGGCTTTTATCCAAACAAACAAATCACCACCGGTGAAGGCGGTATGATTCTGACCGATGACGATTCGTTGGCGGATTTGTGCGTTTCGCTTCGTAACCAGGGAAGGAGCAAAGACAGCGACTGGCTGGGACATAATAGGCTCGGATATAACTTCAGGCTCAGCGATATAAATTGCGCGCTGGGAATTATCCAGCTTTCAAGAATAGAACAAATAAAAGCCAAAAGAAAACAGGTGGCCGGATGGTATCAGGAAATTTTGGCCGATGACGAACGAATAATCGTTCCGTCGGAATCCGATGGCTGTGATATGAGCTGGTTTGTTTTCGTAGTCAGGCTTGGCGAATGCCCCTCCTTAGAGCGGCGAGACCGGATATTAGAAAAAATGCGAAAAAGAAATATTCAGGTAAGCAACTATTTTCCGCCGGTGCACCTTCAGCCGTTCATGGCCGGCCAATTCGGATATAAAGAAGGAGATTTCCCCGTTACCGAGAAAGTCTGTAAAAGCACAATCGCCCTGCCGTTTTACAATAATCTGACTAAAGACGAAGTCGCAACCGTCTGCAAAACGCTAAAAGAAGCCTTCGAAGAATAAATGTAAAATTTTTTCATTTTTTTATTTTGAATCATAAGTTTTTTTTACTAAGTATTTAGTAGAGCAAAACATTCGGCCGCAGGGAAGAGGCCTACACACTTTTATATTGGGGGGAGATAGTGAAAGGCTGGAGATCAAAATTCATTTTCTTGTTTATTGTCTATTTTGCCGGTTTTGCAACTGCAATTTATATGTTGGCGCCGCCACCCGAAGGCCAGGATTACCAAACAGGTTCCGCAGATAGTGCTCATTTAAATTTTGACTCACAGGAATTCGTTCAATCATTCAATTCCGGGATGCACAAATGCGTCGATTTGGGGAAAGTTGCCGCTTTGCGTACGGCCGAATACATCAAAGAAAAAGTTCGTGAACAAAAACTCGAAGCTGAAAGTTAATTCCGGTCAATTCTGTTATAACCGGAGATTAAAGCTGTTAATGAAATGGGGCCTATGCCTTTTGTATAGCACAGACCCCAAATCTTATAATCATCTTTTCAGCCCGGCAAAAATATCGAAAAACGAAACTCGACAATTACAGGGCTTTTTTACATTACTTTACTAATCGATTTTAATAATCGAAACAGCATCGAGCATTGTTCCGTCATCTCTGTTGGAAATCAACAGAGTATGCGTACCCGGCTCTAACGTATAGATCGCATCAGGATCACCGTCATCATCACCTGCTACCGCATATACCCAGTGCCAGTACGAACCTTCGGCAAAGTTATTACTATCCAGCCAGCCGTCTGTCAGCGTGGCATCGGCACCCTCAGCAGTTTGAACCGCAGCAGCTCCGGGTATTCTCACCCAGAAACCATCACTTGTGCCGTAACCATAGACCCGCAAACCGACCATATATTTGCCGCCGGAGACTATCTCAAAGGTGTATGTCGCCGTCGCATTGGGAGCCGGAGATGCAGTGGCGTCATTTCCGGCGCCGTCCGGTTTACCGATATACTGTCCGCCGGAAGCATTCGGATCATCAGTGAATTTCACCATCGGTGCAGTAACCGAGTCGGCATCTTCCGCCTCAAGCCATATCTTTTCCACGGTCGGAGCAACACGATACAACTCAATATTATCCAGGAAAATCATTCCTGAACCGCTGCCTTCGAGACCGATTGTCAGATTATTTACATTGCTCAGATTGGTGCCGAGAGATGCAAGGTCTATCTCGAACTGCTCCCAATCGGGACGGGAAATATCACCTTCATAAACCGTCTTTTTGCCGTTGATACTGACATATAACTGGTCGGTAGCCGAATTGTTGGTGGCATCGCCGTAAAGATGTACGACCAATACCTCAGGCGAACCTACAGTCCAGTCCCTGCCTATTTCCAGCTCGCCGGGATCTACTGTAACTGTGGACTTACCTGCGGTGCTGTTATCATAAATTAACGGCACGGAATACCTGCTGTCGTTGTGGGTTATGTCCGTCTCAAGCGAGCTGCCTGAAGTATAACCCATTGTCGAGCCATTGGTCGAGGGATTATCATATCCGTCAATCCAGGTCAGATAAACCAGGTTGCTGCCGTCTTCGCCTTCGAGGATATCATTGTATGATTCGAAATCCTCCACAACCAGAGAGCTCAGCGTCGAGAAACTCCATACGCCGCCTTCCCATAAGGTATTGACCTCGGCGTCATTAACCTCGTCAATCCGCCAGTAGTAAGTGCTGCCTATACCAAGGCCAAATGGATTATAGTTGGTCTGATTTATTGTTGTTGCTGTTGCAGTACCGTCCGTTACAGCCTGCTCGTCGGTGCTTAAATAAACTTTGTGCTCAGCGGCCTCTCTGCCGGCCCTCCAGCTTAGGATTGTATCTATCGCCACGTCAGCAGCTCCGTCAGAGGGACTGGGCTTTCTTGCCGAGACCGGTATGTACATGAATCTGACTTCACTAAGACCGTACTGGTTAAAGATACTTACTCCGCCGCCATGATTATTGTTGGCGGTAATCTTGACATGTTTTGCCGCTACGTTGTCGAAGTCAACCGTGATGTTCGATGCGTAACCTTCCTGACCTGTTGCCGGTGAAAATGGAGCGACGTTCTCCAGTGTCGCCCATTCGAGACCATCGGTCGAATATTCGACCGTAACAGCCTCGAAGCCGTACAGCGAGCTGATTGTCTGGCCGTTATAGTTCCATACCAGCATTTCGTTAAGCTGGTATGCCCTGTCGAAGTCATATTGTATCCATGCCTGCCCCGGATCACTTGGCTGGCTGAACCACATGCCTGTCAGATTGGTTGAGTGCAAATCGTCCGTCAGCCCTGAGCCATCGATGGTTTTTTCCGGCCCCTGGCCAGGAGACTGGCTGGATGCGCTAGCGGTTATATTCTCTGAAGGTATTTTAAGCGAATAAGGTTCAACCGTAAAGCTCCATATCGGTCCTTTATATTCTCCGGGATTGGATGGTGCGTTGATTTCATCGACACGCCAATAATACGTTTGTCCGAATTCAAGTTTGCCTGGATTATAGGTGTTGACATCCTGACCCGGACCAACCAAGAGAATACTGTTTATATCAGCGTTGTTCACATCATCAAAATCAGTGCCTATGTAAACATCATGCTTGTCGGCGAATTGTCCCGGTGTCCAACTCATAATTACATTGTAAACTACGTCCGTCTCTCCATCTGCTGGATTTGGATTATACGCAGAACCACATGGTGCCGGTTCAGAAATAATCTGAACATTATCAATAACAGCCCATGAACCAGCATCCGTACCTTGTCCCGGAAGATTGGCAATACGGATCCACAACATATCTGTCGTGTTGGCCAAACTGAGATCCAAAGGAGACGTAAAGTTGTGTATATCCATATCAGGGAAACTTTCTGAGGAAACGCTGTCAATCAGAGTCAATCCCTGGTCAGCAATGTCCACATCATCCGCAGCTCCGGGAAAACTTCCTTGAAAGATGTCAACCTGAAGCCATGGGCTACGACCTGTGTTCCCGTCGGTAGGCTGAGCATAATCGATCGAAATTGAGTAA
>JAFGBG010000148.1 GCA_016933295.1 Sedimentisphaerales bacterium
GACCGGCAGCCACGCCCAGAATTCCGGCATTACCTTGTTAAAGACAATCTGCTCGGTGGCGAGCATTTTGCAGACGAAGGTTGTCACGAAGCATGCCGATGTCACGGCAAAACTTATCATGACGGCGGATTTCATCGATTTCGGGTCGCGGCAGACCAGTATCGGCAGGCAAATCATAAGCATTACGAGGTTAATTATCGGTTCCGTGATGCGAAAATGCTTCTGGCTGTAGAGCTGGGCCCGATCCCTTATCTTCGAGCTTTGCGCGGTAAGGTCGATTAACTGCCGCATCGATAACAATGCTTTGAATTCTGACTTGCGTCTTATGGGTATATCCTTCGGCTTCAGGTCGCTTTGATAAAAGGTTTTTACCTGCGGTTTTTGATTGGGATTTTTGCTCCAGAGTACGCCGTAAGGAATCTTTTGCCCGGTGTTCGGGTCGGTGCGATAGAGGTCCCATCCCTTTAAGCCCTTTAATTCCTCTAATTGGCAATTATTATCGTAGGTCGCCTTTTCGGCGTTTATTCGTCCGGCATAATTCCAGATCCCCGTTTCGGGATTCAATTGCCGCAGGATAATCGTGGGATTGAAAAGCGTTGCCGTCTTGACATCGTATCGCTGAGAGAATATCAGCGAGCCGTTGCCGTCGCTGATGAACCTGACATCGTAAGTTTCCTGCCCGGGGAGGTCGTCGTGGCTGCGAACGAGCTTGTCCGCAAAGTGTGGGATTAGAAGTTCCTGGTCGATTACCAGCAGCCCGGTCAGCAGCAGTGCGAGAAAAATTATAGGGCATATAATGCGTTTGAGACTGACGCCGGATGCCATTACCGCTATCAGCTCGTTTGAACGTATCATCTTGCCGAATGAAAATGCCGCCGCAACAACGGTAATCATTCCGGCAAAATCGCGGAAATAGAGCAGGCTGTTAAGGTAATAAAATGTAAAGATATTTTTCATTACGTCCATAGTGGTGAGCGTCTCGTGCTCGGTGAATTCGTCGAGATGTACGAACAAATCGGTTATGACACGCAGACCCATCAGCACGGCGAAAGCTATGCAGTAGCCGATTAAAAAATTCTTTGCCACGTATCTGTCCAGTTTTTTCATAAAGTTTTCCGGCTCTCAGTTTTTTAACAGATGATAATATATTCCGAGAGTTAAAAAGAACAAAAATATCAGTCCCGCCCACATTATAGCAACACCTGATATTGTTTGAGCGCCGAGGTTCTCGGTGAGTTGTTTTCCGCTCATAATGCACACAATCAGTATCGCGGCGGGAATACAACTTACGCCGAAGGCGCTGAGCAGATGACCGCCTCTTTTGATGATGCCGAGTCCGATACCGATTAATATCATTGCCACGCAGCCGATTCCGAAAACGAGCCGCGAATTTTTCTCGGCTTTTATTTCGGCTTTCGTTTTTTTAACTTGTTTATCGAGACTGAATCGAAGGTCCGCCAGTCTTTTGCTCGGCTCGAAGCCCTGTATTTCGTTAAATCCAGCGGCAAGTTTTTCTACGTTTAGCGAGCCGTTCCCGGATTTGAACTGTGAGGCTATATTTTCTATTTTGGCCGGCGGCTTTAAGCCTTGAATAATATGCCACATTTTCAACTGGTTTGTTTCCTGCACCGTGACGCTGCGAATATCCAGTTTCAGGATCGGTGAAAGCCTGTCACCTTCCATTTCCATACTTAAAAAAGCTTCCTTGCCTCTGACGGTATTTAGAACTATCCCGCTGTTGTTTTGATATTCCACGGCGGTTATTCGGTTGATTAAATCAATCTGTTCGTCCTGCGGCAGGCACTGTCCGGCGAAAAATCTGACCGAATTGGGTTCGCCGACAAGGGTGTAAAAGTTGCCGGTGTCGCCGGGGGCTTCTGTGGGTGTATTCCCCGGCCCGGCGGCCGGTGATATTTTTTCTCTGATATCGCGAGCCAATAATTCCAGCAGAAGCTGCGAGTAGGTATTGCGAGCCAGGATTGCGATAGGCTCGAACTTCATAAAATCGGACTCGATTTGTCCCATCTCGTCTATTTTCTTAAACTTGATGTCGTCACCCAGTATCGAGCCGAATTGTTTCGTCAGTGATACGAATTCGGCGCCTCCTTCGCCACTCCGGCCGATTCGCCCGGTGTTTTTTGCCGTTATTCTTACTTCGTTATTATTCTCGCCGGTTATGAATTCTATTTTAGCGGTTTCTATGGGGTATATCTGTTTAATTTCATTCGCTTTTACTTCGACGGCGATAACGCCGGAGAGAGTGTCGCTTAGAGGATCGGCGTAGTCGGCGTAAATGAGAAAGAGATGATTATCATACGCCAGCTTGTAAAAACCTTTTTGTTGAATGTTGCGAAAGAGCATTTGCTTGGCATCGGCTTTAAGGGATTTTTCCGCCAGATGTACGAAAGTCGGCATAATATAGAAGCTCAGGATTAAATTTGCAATCGCAACTATAATCGCCAGCAATAATCCCGGAGTCACTAAGGTCAGCACGCTGATTCCGCTTGCGCGGCACGCATCGAACTCGTTGTCGCTCGTAAATCTTCCGTAAACCAGCGCGCCGGCGAAAAGTGCCGCCATGGGCAGTACAAACGTCAGGGTTATCGGCAGAAAGTAGAACATCAGGAATATGACCTGCCGGGGACCAGCGCCGTATTCCTGAACCGGCTGAAGAATGCTGCCCAGGCTCAGAATTAATGTCAACGCTACGAGGGCCAGGATAAATACTTTCAAGAGCTCTCGAAAAATATATTTATGAAGTGTGTAAACCATTCTCTAAGCTTTTTCTTTCGAGCTTATTTCATCGTGTTTGGTTTTTCCACATTGTGGGCTTTGTGGTTTTTACGGTATATTCAGCGGATCGATATCTTTTATTCTATCGTAGTAAATCTCGTATTTATATTTTTTAAGAATCTCAAGTCCGTACTCTTTAACCAGCGCGGCTCCTCGTTCGCTCAACATGTTCGATTTTATTCTGCTGTCGAGTTTGTCTGAATATTCTTGAAGCTGGCCTTCTTTTTTATCCAGTACTTTTACGATTCGCCATTTGATTTCCTGATTGCGGAAGCCTTTAATCGGCCCGACTATGTCGTTAGGTTCCGCCGGCCACAAATCCTTCCAGAATAATCCTTCGTTGCTCGGAAATGTTTTGGATGGTTTTCTTGCCTTGTCTAACGAGTATTCTTTTTTAACCGACTCGAAATCCTTGCCGCCGTCTAACTCGGCTTTTGCCTTTTTCGCTGTTTCAAGGTCCTGGCACAAGATTTGGTCGATATTCATCACTTTGCCGGTCGTGAATGCTTCCTTGTTGTCATTATAATAAGCAAGTATCTCTTCCGGGGTCGGTTCGCCGGCATCCCTGACTTCCCTGTATTTGTCGCCCTTGGTTTTATTCAATAAAACATTGTCTTCATAAACGCTTAGCTGTTTTACGAAAGTTTCATCCTTGTCGATATTTTGTAATTTGGCTTCGGTAACATAAATCGGTAACATCAAAGCCCTCTCCAGTATCAGATCGATGCCTTCCGGAGTATTAAGATTTTTCGGTCGGCTCGGCGGAGAGAACTCGCACAGAGTATAGAACCAGTCCTCTAAAGTTATTTTGCCGCCGTTGTCGTACGTTGCCATGGTGATATTTCTTTCTTCCGGCGTCATTTCCTCCTTTATCTGATTGTTCATGATACGTTTCATTTTTAATGGCGTCTTGGGATGGTTTAATAATCTGTCGTGTATTTTTATGGCCTGAGGATAATTCTCGCTCAACTTCTTGATATGGTACTTTTCGTATAATTGTTTGTAATATTGATTAACAAAGTTTCTGGCTCTGGTATTTTCGAGCGTGGCCTTAAACCTTGCGCGGTTTGTGTTCGGATCGGCTTTTATCTTCTGTTCGATTTCTGCCTCTGTGACAATTATCTGATCTTTCATCTGTTGCAGGTAGTTTTGTAAAAGCTGGTTTGCCAATCTTCTGTCTCTATATCGTTTGATCATCAAATCGAGAGTCTCGTCGTTGAGATAGCCTTGTTTTCGCGCCTCCATAATCATGGCTTTATCGGCGAGCATTTGCATAAGTACCGAATTGGCGTCTGCGGGTCTGGTGTCCGTTTTAAAATAGTTATATTGACTGGGGTAGAGTTCTCCGAGCAAAGCCCTCTCAAGCTCTGTCCTTACGATGACATATTTACCAATTTTTGCGACAATATTCGGATCTGCCGGTTCTTTGACAAGAGGCTCTGAGGCGGTTTTTGAATTGCAGTGTACTCCTGAAAGCGCCGTTGTCAGGGCCAACAAAGATAGAAACAATTTACCCTGTAATGATTTCATCGTATTTCTACTCCTTACTTAATATTAGAAATTTTTGTCGAATTCCGATAACACTCTTCGGCATTCTGCTTTGATTTTAATTCTTTTGAGCATTATAACTGTTTTGCCGGTTCAAACAAAACCAAACTGTTATTTTTCGATTCTTTATAATCTCCGGCGATAGGAAAATGAATTTTCGATTTATGCTTGTTTCTTCGGAATTTTTTCAGGGATATGATGTAATATTTTTCTTTGTAAAATTCTAACATCAGGAGGGATATACAAGAAGACATAGGTTTTGAGGGAGTAAAAAAGCACAAAAAATTTCCGCTTAGTTCGAAATTGAATCTTTTTTCCGGTAGTATGCGTCGATTCCGGCGAGAATTCTCACTTTTTATTTATCTCCTTTTATAATATGGGCTTACATGTATATATTGGTTTTTAAGTAATTAAGGCGGCGATTTTAAAAAAAGGGGAAAATGAATATAATAGCAAATATCGCCGCTCCGGAGAAAAATATGATAGCAAAAAAGGGGCTATTGGGTAAAATAGATAAAATCTGATATATAAGCAAAATTGGAAAAAAATAGAAAAATTGGAAAATATCCATTGACATAAAGTGGCAAAATTGGTAAACTGAGCAAGACAGTAGGGCGTGAAGCTTTGTGTGTTAGTTATACTGGGCAGCAGCCATTTGCTCTAACTGTTCAGGAAAGTTGTGTTGAGGAGATGATGAAAAGGCATTTTTTCATTTTATCTTCACCGGCTTTCAAGTCTTTTAACGAATTCGGCTGTCTTATGATTCATTAAGGTAGCGAATAGCTAAGATGGTTACGAGGAGTTTTTGGCGCCAAAGGAGAAGGCATGGCAATTGGATTTGTTGTTAATTAGCGGCAGCAAAAAAATTGTAACAAGGTTGTTATTGGGGGGAGAAGATAATGAAGAAATACTTAATAACATCTGTGATAACAATAATGTTGTTTGGAGCGAATGGGCTGGTTCATGCAGAAGAACCATACGTTCGCATAACGACAACACCGAGCAGCTTCGGGCTTGGAACATTTGCGTTCTGGGAAGATGGAGTTTCGGAGAAAACATTAACAATAAAGGTTGAATCTAATTGTGTGCATGGTCCTATCGTTGCCTCTATTACGCCGCTCAAAGGTCTCGGAAGAGGTTTTATTAGTCCTGACCGTATTTCGGTAAAAACACCTACTACGGAAGGATTTGTATCGATGGCAAGACCGGTTGCTATTTCTGAGACGACGAATGGATCGCATGAAATACCGATGAATTTCAAAATTAAGCCAACTATTATGGATAATGCCGGCAGGTATAGCGGCACACTTGTGCTTACGCTTATGCCGCCGTCATAGCAGAAGGACAGATACGACAGAATAGAGTTCTGTCAAGTTATGATAAAGAATTTTTATGCCCAGGATTTGTGGATAAATGTTATCCAAATAGAGGAACCCTCTTCCTCTAAGAGGTTGAGGGAGAAAGGAGGTGTGTGAGGTAGTGAAGAACTGATATGTCGCAAGCAGAATAATACTTGCGAGCCGTCTATGAAACCGGCCCGTTCTTATGGCGGCTAAACGATGAAAATTGAAGTGATTGAAAATCACAATATGAAATCGTAAACCTCATGTGGCCACGGCTCTGGCAGGCAATTAAGGTGGGCTTTCTTGCCGGAGTCGGTTAAATCAGGCTTAAGCCCGCCGATTACGTGGCTCAGGAATAATAGCCCTGGGCGTTTATTAAGAATAGTATTAGCTCCATAGGCATTAATCCGCCGAACTGGAGCGACAATGGTTAAGTTAAGAGAGGGAATGAAAATGGTAAAGAAAAGTTTGATTACAATTGCACTGTTAGCTTTCCTGGCAACAACGGTACAGGCGGGTGATTTGGCAGAGAATCCCTGGAAGTTTGATGATGATTGGCCCTGGACTTACACGGCCCTCGAAATCTGCCAGATTCCGGTCTATATGGAAATTGGCATGTATGTGGAACTGATCGACTGCGGCAAGAAAAAAGTTACCTTGAAGCAGGTAAACTGCGATGACGTCGGCAAGTCGGGCAAATTCCCGTGCTACTATGGTTGCACCACATTCGAGATGAGAGCCAACTTTGAAGTGAAGCTCGGTCTCGTAAAGTACAAAATCGGCGACGTTATTAAAGATTGGTCGGCCGAATTATCCACTGATATTATCCCCGGCGATGGCAACAAGCACTCAGTAGAGCTTTGCGTCACAGCCTGGAGCGCCCAGATTTGGAACGCTTCTCCCGGTAGTTCGGAACTCGTTGGTGAAATCGCCATTACAGTGAAACCGAATGCATAAGCCGAAGGTTTGTACAGTGGAAAAGTAATCACGTATCAAAAGAGAAAATTCTTTTAGATTTGTAGATTGCTTAGAAAAAGAAGTATAGGGAGGGATGAGTAAAATCATCCCTCCTTTTTTTTGATTCATGCATGGCGTAAGCCTATGGGCGGCAATTGCCTTTTGGTGTCCGATGAGCGAATTCGTGGGCCGAAGCTTTCGAAGGAAATCCCGGAGTTTTGCGATATCTCGGAAACCATTCGAATAAACAGAAGATTTTTGTCTGAAGCATGCAGTCTTTTAACAGGCCCAATATTTGCATAATGTGCTTCGTCTGATTGGTTGTTTTGAGAGAGAATTTGTAATCCTGCCAACTCTGATATGCGGATTATAAATGGCGGCCCTCTTCAAATCTTGTACGGTTTGATATGACTTTTGAGTGTAAAAAATCTCTTTTTTGAGTTGTCGATTAATAATCGCTTATTGTTGGTATTATGGTTTGGATGCAGGTGGGATCGAGCATCAGGTAAGAAAATTTTTTTTCTTTTGTATCATATTTCAGCCGGCGGAAAGGAGAACATTTTTGAATATATTAGGACTTTTTGAGAAAAGTGAAAATAAGTCGTTCGAACAGAGAGCCTGCCGGATTCGCTATGGCCGATTCCTAAATCAGCATATTATAGGGCACGAAAAGGCTGTTGGATATTTTTGCCGTTTTTAAGAGAGAATCCCGTAAAACAGGGCGTATAAGCGGATTTATAAATTGGGCAAAATAGGGAGTTTGGGCTTGACAGTGCGGCGGCAAAATGGTAAAATTAGCAGGAGTGAAATTGGCAGCAAATGTAATTCGCTGAGTTACCTGAGGAAAGCTGCCGATACCCTTATCGGAGGCAACCCCTTTGAGTTTGGGAATAGGGGTGTTAGACCACAAGTTAACGGTCGATATGGGGGTTTTAATAAGGAATAATAAAAAGTGGGGACGTCAAATTGCCGAAGAGGTAAAAGCTGTAGTATTGGAGTGAGGTTGATGAAATCGAGCACGGAGAATAATTCAATAACGGAGATGTCGGATATTACTCTTTGCTATAGTTGCGTGTTTTACCGAATCGAAATTGCCCGGCATTGCCCGGCAATTCTGAAGTTGTTGTAATTTGAGGAGAGTTTGAGTTTTCCATTTGGAGGTTACGAATGAGAAACGTAAAAAATAGAATGGATTCCCGTTTGTACGGCAATCAGAAAGACAATCATAATCATTGTGCAGATGATTGGTTTGCCCTTGGCCGGTCTTTTAACGTCCCTGTACCGCTAAGGCAAATCATTATTGTGTTGACAGTTCTTTTCTTGTCTCAACAAGCTTTCGGACAGTATATGGTTCAGCCGATGGAGATGAAACTCCAGCCGACTGCCGGCAAGATGATCCCGACGGCTTTGCGGATTCACAACCTTGATCAAAGTGAGATACTAAATATCTATATCAGTGTTGTCGAATTAAGTCAGAAGCCGAACGGTGAATGGGAGCTTTTTAATCCCGATCCGAATTCACCCGACTACATAGAGGGTTTGGATATCTCACGTCTGTCGTCATGCAGCCAGTGGGTCAGTTTACAAAACTCGAGTGTTTCAATCGATCCGCTTGCGGAGCAGACTGTCGAAGTAATTGTACGCGTTCCTCCGGGAGTCAGTGGTTTTTACGGCGCCGGGATACTTACATCGTTGACGGTTATTCCGCAAGGTTCGGATGTAGGTTATAATCTTCGTTACTTGGTTCCCGTGTTAATCGAGATATCAGGACGAACAATAGCGCCGAAGATAAAACTTCTCGATGTCGATATGGAAAATATTGAGTCGATTGGAGAAAATCCGGCTACGACTAATGTTTCTCTAAATATTGAGAACATCGGGCAAACGTATTCCCGCCTGAAACCTTTTGCCAGGCTCGAACAATACATGGATGGTCATTGGCGACTGATAACAAGGGCGGAATTCAGTGATACCGGTATCATACCCGGTTCGAAATTGAATTTGAAATCAGATATCCTGCGGACGTTACCAAGCGGCAGATACAAGGTGGCCGGCGCCATCTACGTTGACGGCAAGCCCGGTGGTGCTATTCAAAAAGAAATAGATTTTGTAGGCCCTCCGGCCGTTCAAAGGGCGGCAACAGATGCTCCGCTTGACCTGGATCCTAAGGAAGTCGTGATTGAAGGTTTGCCCGGCTCGACTCGTACGACTACATTAATGGTACATAACGCATCGGATTCAACGGTAAACGTTCAGGGACTTTTCGGAGTGCCGAGCTCTATTTCCGGTAAGGTTTCACCTACGTTCAGTGGCAAAGACCTTGCTTGTGCCGAATGGCTGAGAATAGATCCGCCGAAGTTTACATTAAGAAGCTATCAGGAGAGAAGGGTACGAATTATCGCCGAAATACCGGAATCTGCGTCGGATTATCCCTGGCACTATGCGGCTCTTGGTCTTTATGCTCATTATCCGGACGGTCAGTCGGCGGGAAGAACGGTAACAAACGTCTGTGTCGGGGACAGGAATTTTGTTTCCCAGCCTATGATTCAGCCGGGAACTCTTAAGATTAACGACCACGACCCGGCGAAATCGCAATTTTATGTTTGGATTGATTTTACAAATTTCGGACAGGTGCATTTTACGCCGAATAGATGCAGGGCGGGAATCGCATATACTACCGGACCATATATCAGGCAGGTCAGATCCAGCGCGACTCTGAGCAGCGATGAATCTGGTATTTTACTGCCGCTTGAAAGAAGAAGTTACTCCGGAGTTCTTGATCTTTCTTCTGTGGAGGAAGGTATTTACGCTTTAGAGGCGAATCTGGAGTATGGTACGAATCAGAGAATATCGAAACAATGTTTGATTCAGGTCTCTGTAATTGGACAGCAGAGATTTGTTAAAACGACAATGTCACCGGATGAACTCGCACCAAATGATGTCATACAGATAAATTGGTAGCGTTTTGGATGGGAGAATTTACTAAAGAAAAGTGCCGGATTGCCGATACAAGGCGA
>JAFGBG010000149.1 GCA_016933295.1 Sedimentisphaerales bacterium
GAAAAGAGTGCCAAGCATCTGTCAAGAAGAACTTATCGCTATGCAGCGGTGTCGGCGGGGCTCAAGGAAGGCTTTTGAAGTTTTTGTAAACAAGTATATGAAAGACGCGTATTTTATTGCTCTGGGGCTTGTCGGGAATCGCGAGGACGCCCTGGAATTGTCGCAGGAAGCTTTTGTAAGAGCATATCGGAACATCAAAAGGGTCAAGCCCGACCGAAAATTCTTTCCATGGTTCTACCAGATTTTGAAGAATCTTTGCGTGAGCCATTTGAGAAAAAGAAAGTATCGTAAGGCAAGCTCTCTTGATGTCGAAGGTGCTCCGGAAGTGGAAGCGGCGGCGGACTGCTTTTCACCCGAGGCGGTGGCCAGAAGGAACGAAATAAAGGACAGGGTCTGGCAGGCGATAGGCCGGCTTGATGAAAAGCATCGCGAGGTTATCATACTCAGGCACTTCCAAAATATGTCATACGATAAAATTGCCGAGATCCTTTGTTGCAATAAAGGTACCGTGACAAGCAGATTATATTATGCGCGCAAGAAACTGGAAGAATTATTGGGCGCAGAGAAAGGAGGTATGCCGAATGACATGCCATGACTGGAAAGACATGATGATGGGCTACCTGGACAATGAATTGGACGACGAGCAAAAGCGGCGATTCGAGGAACATCTGAAAGCTTGTTCCGAATGTACCGATGAGCTTAGGGAGTTTCAAAAACTCAAAGAAATAACAGATGAAGTGACTCTGGTCGAACCGGAGGAAAAAATCTGGCAGGAATACTGGGGCGGTGTTTATAATCGAATCGAACGCGGTCTGGGCTGGATTTTATTATCTGTGGCGGGTATCATCCTGATAATCTACGGCGGTTTCAGGGCTATAGAAGGAATAATTAAGAATCAGGATGTTGCGATGATTTTGAAAGTAGGTCTTTTAATCCTTTTGACGGCTCTGGCGATATTATTTGTCTCGGTGCTTCGTGAGCGAATATTTTTCTGGACGAGAGATAGATATAAAAATGTAAGGAGATAAGGCAATGATATTATCAACAACAGAAACGATATGCGGCAAAGATATTACCAAACAGCTCGGCCTTGTCCGGGGCAATACTATACGAGCGAGACATATCGGCAGAGATATTATGGCCGGGATTCGCAATATTGTCGGGGGAGAGGTCGAGGAATACACGAAACTGATGGCCGAGTCACGTGAGCAGGCGATTGACCGGATGGTAGAAGAGGCTCAAAAAATGGGTGCCAATGCCATCGTGGGGATTAAATTCTCTACTACGGAGGTAATGGGCAGGGCGGCGGAAATATTGGTTTATGGAACAGCCGTGGTTGTCGAGTGATTGTATTAAGAAAGGTGACGGGAAAATGCGAACAACTTTGAGAAAAATAATCTTTGCGGCTTTGATTCTAATAACTCTGCTGGCTGTTCCATGTTATTGCCAGCAGAAAAATATCGAAGGTATTTTGGTGGGGACTTTGGACGTCTCGGTTGCCAAGTTGCGCGTTGTGTTTAAGATAAGCAAGAACGAAGATGGCTCGCTTAACGCGACGATGGATAGTCCCGACCAGGGGGCTGAGGGTATTCCGGTAAGTAAAGTAAGCTTCGAGAATCCTAAATTAATGATTGAAGTAAATTCCATCAAAGGCAGTTTTGAGGGGACGTTGAAGGGTGATTCGTTTGAGGGGCAGTGGAAGCAGGGAGGAATGACTTTCCCGCTTGTTCTGAAGCATTCTGAAGAGATTCCCAAAAGAAATCGTCCACAGGAACCGAAGAAGCCATATCCTTATATTGAAGAAGAAGTACTCATAGAAAATGCACAAGCCGGTGTTAAACTTGCAGGAACGCTTACAATTTCTCGTTCGGATAAACCATGTGCCGCGGTTATTTTAATTTCCGGCTCCGGCGCCCAGGATCGTAATGAAGCAGTTTTTGGACATAAACCGTTTCTGGTTCTGGCTGATTACCTGACACGAAAAGGTATAGCCGTCTTGCGAGTCGATGATAGGGGAATAGGAGGTTCTACGGGAAATGCCGCAAATTCGACGAGTGAAGATTTCGCCGGTGATGTAATTGCAGAAGTTAATTTTCTAAAAAGCCGCAGGGAAATTGATTCAAACAAAATCGGATTGATAGGTCATAGCGAAGGGGGAATAATAGCACCGATGGTAGCGGCTCAAGTTCCCGATGATATAGGTTTTATTGTTTTATTAGCCGGTACCGGAGTCACGGGGAAAAAAATACTGTATTATCAGAATGACCTTGCTCAAAAACGTATCGGGGCAAGCGAGGAAAAACAAAAGATTCAAAGACAGACATTGGAAATAATATTTACAATAATCAAAACAGAAAAAGATGAAAAAAATATCGAGGAAAAAGTACGGGAGGTTTTAACGAGTACGGTCGAGAAGCTTAGTCAGAAAGAAAAAGACGAGTTAGGTGACATAGAAATATTTTTTCAGACCCAGTTGGCAATAATAAAAAATCCCTGGATGCGTTTTTTTGTAAGTTATGATCCGAAACCGGCTTTGCGGAAAGTAAAATGTTCCGTGCTGGCACTTAACGGCCAGTTGGATAAACAAGTGGAGCCTAAGCAAAACCTGTCGGCAATAGAGGACGCCTTGAAGGCCGGAGGCAATAAAGATTATACGATAAAAGAGTTACCCGGCCTTAATCATTTGTTTCAACATGCCGAAACAGGCGATGTTTCCGAATATGCTGAAATAGAGGAAACTATTTCGACGGAAGTTCTCGAAATAATTTCAAAATGGATTCTTGAAAGAACTGAATAAATTTAATGATTTTTTGGAAAGTTCAGGCGTATATTATTTGAGACATACATAATTCTGTCTGTCAAATGAAGCGAATTGAAGGGAAAGGATATGGATGGGATTAAAGAATTACTCAGGCCGGAATTGATTTGGTTTCTGGTCGGACTTGTGCTGCTGATTATGGAGTTTATGCTGCCGGGGCTGATTATCGCATTCTTCGGCGTTGGTGCCTGGATTGTGGCGATTGTATGTCTTTTAAGTGACTACGTATATGGTTCGATCAATACCCAGCTAATAATATTCATTTTCAGCTCGGTTCTGTCACTGTTAATTTTAAGAAAGTGGGTCAAGGGAGTATTTCTTGGGCATTCGGAAGCACAACAGGACTTGAGAGAAGACCTGAAGGAATTCATCGGCGAGAGGGCGGTAGTGATAGAAGCCATCAAACCGAAGGTCGGCGGCAAAGTGGAATTACACGGGACCAACTGGGAAGCTCGGGCCGAGAGCGAAATCGCCGTCGGAACGGTTGTCGAGATTGTCGACAAGGATAACATCACTCTGAAGGTCAGAGAAATATAGGAGTGACGAATATGGGATTTCTCATCGCATTGATATTTATGGGAATCGGATTTGGCGGATTGGTTTTATGGATATGGGCGCTAATCGATTGTATCAACAACGAAACCGACGAAGGTAACGAACGCGTGATCTGGGTGGTGGTTATCGCCGCGGCACAGCTTATCGGCGCTCTGATTTATCTTATTGCCAGAAGACCGAAGCGAATGGCGACGCTCGGACATTGAAAATAAAATTTCTAATCAGCTTAATATGAACTTTTTTTGGGAAAGGAGAAAGTCATGGATTATATATTGACAATTATTCTTGTAGGCATTTCTTTATTTGCGTTAATTGTTTTTTTCAAGACTATAAGGATTGTGCCGCAAAAGCAGGCATATATTATCGAGCGCCTCGGCAAGTATTCGAAGACTCTGGAGGCGGGTTTTCACATTCTGTTTCCATTTATTGACAAAGTTGCATACCGACACACCCTGAAAGAGCAGGCGGTTGATGTGGCACCGCAACAGTGTATCACAAGAGACAACATCGCAGTGGAAGTTGACGGTATCCTGTATATGCAGGTTGTCGATCCCAAAAAAGCCTCCTACGGAATCAATAATTATCAGTTTGCATCGGCGCAACTGGCCCAGACAACAATGAGAAGTGTCATGGGTAAGCTCGAACTGGATAAAACGTTCGAGGAAAGAGAGAATATTAACAGCGTGATTGTGGACGCCGTGGACAAGGCTTCTGACCCATGGGGCGTGAAAGTGACGCGTTACGAAGTCAAAAATATTATGCCGCCCCAGAGTATCAAAGACGCGATGGAAAAACAGATGCGCGCCGAACGTGAAAAACGAGCCACTATTGCCGAATCTGAGGGTGACAGGCAAGCTAAAATTAACCGGGCCGAAGGTGACAGGCAGGAAATGATTGCACGCTCGGAAGGTGAAAAGCAAAGAAGGATCAATGAAGCCGAAGGCCGGGCGGTTGAGATTCTAAGAGTTGCCGAGGCGACTGCCAACGGAATCCGGGAAATTGCCAAGGCGATTAACGAAGAAGGCGGCATTAACGCGGTCAATCTTAGAATCGCGGAGCAATATCTGGATGAGTTCGGCAAACTCGCGAAAACTAACAATTCGATAATTATCCCGACGAACCTGGCGGATATTGCCGGCGTGATTAAGGCGGCAACCAGCGTGATTAAAGACCAGTCTGTCCCGCAAACAGGCGAAGCGGCATAATACGAGCCGGTATGATTGATTTATCAAGGAAACATGAATGTTTGAGCAGCTAAACAAAGAACTGGTTGAAATCAAGGAGAAGCTTCGGGTTCGGCAAAAACTCATCAGCAATCTTGATAGAACACAAAATATGCTGGGGGAACAAAGCTCTAAACTTAAAAAACTTGAATCTGTTCTGGAAAAGGAAGGGGCCGACGTTAAGAAGCTCGAAGGACTCAGCCTTGCCGGATTATTCCATTCCGTTCTTGGTGATAAACAGGCACAGCTTGAAAAAGAGCGACAGGAATATCTTGCCGCGAAACTAAAGTATGATGAATGTAAATATTCCATATCTGCTCTTGGAAGTGACATAGACAGCATTAAGATTCGTATCGCCGGATTAGGAGACCTCGACGGGCGTTATAGGTCTGTTGTTGAGAAAAAGGAGCAGTTAATATCGCAGAGCAATAGTAAGAACACTTCGAAACTGATTGAGCTTTCAGAAGCCTTGGCCGATACACAGTCGGATATTAGAGAGTTCAATGAGGCCATAGGAGCCGGTAAGGCGGTATTGACTGTTTTGGATGAAGTGGTGAATTCCCTCAAAAGCGCCAGAAACTGGGGCACTTTCGATATGCTTGGTGGCGGATTGATTACAACGGCAGTGAAGCATTCCCGAATCAACAAGGTAAGGGAATTGGTCCATCAGGTTCAACAGCAGCTGCGTATTTTTCAGCGCGAGCTGGCCGATGTGAATTCAATGACCGAGATTAAAATAGACATTGGTTCTTTTGTTACATTTGCGGACTACTTTTTTGATGGCCTTATCGTTGATTGGATTGTCCAGTCAAAAATTGTAAAGTCGTTGGAAAGTGCCGTTCAAGTTTCCGAACGTGTTCGCAATATTCTTGGGCAACTCCGGAGCGACCTGAAAAAGTCACAGGATAAAAGCCGAGACCTTAAGCGGCAGAAACAAAAGATCATCGAAGATGCTGTCTGAATTGAAAAAGGTTGATTCGGATTTGTTAATTCAATCGGCTCGGATGACTTTTTAAGGAACATCGGCAATGTTTATTCCCTATCGCGTAGATGTCCCCTTTAACCATCGACCGGTGATGAACTGGCTTATTGTCACCGGTGTCATTTTTGTCTTTTTTATGCAGTTAACCGCAAATGCAGATTCTGTTATATCGGAAAAGATGTACAGTTTTGTTTTGGATGGGTGGGGAATCAAAGGGTTGCTCGGGCACATGTGGCTTCATGCAGGATTTGTGCATTTAATTGGGAACTTGATTTTTTTATGGATATTCGGAAACGCCGTCTGCTCGAAACTGGGGAACATTTTATATCTCCCGGTATATGTGGGATTAGGTCTGATAGCGGCAGTCAGCCATTTGATATTCGATAGTGATATGGCTGTTGGTGCAAGTGGAGCGATTAACGGGATTGTGGGGATGTACCTCGTTTTCTTTCCGGAAAATAATATAAGTTGCTTCTTTTTATTGTTTTTACGACCGATTTTTTTTTGTGTCTCAGGTTTCTGGTTGATTCTTTTATGGTTCGCTTTCGATTTGTTCGGAGCTTTCTATGGTTCGGGAGATGTGGCATATGTTGCTCATATCGGCGGATTTTTGGGCGGCGTTGGCCTGGCGGTTCTAATGTTGAAAATGAAATGGATCGATATGGAAAGGGACGAGAAATCAGTTTTGGACCTGTTATTGCCTAAGAAGAAAAACGTCCCGTCTGTATCGAGGGAAGAACTGGAATTCTGGCGGTATGAATTAAAGAAAAGGGACAGGAAAACAGCTAAGACGGTCATATCACCAAAGAAACAAGTTGCTACCGAACGCGAACCGAAGGTGCAGTCGGTAAACGGATTTATACATTTTATTTGCTCGTGTGGGCAGAAAATCCAGGTAAGCAGGGAATATGCGGGAAGAACCGGACGATGTCCGAAGTGCTCGAAACGAGTTAAGATTCCGGAGAGATGATAATGGGTTTTTTTAAGGCGGCTGGTGTTAATCGAAAGCTGTTTTTAATTTTGCTTGTTGCAGGTGTTCTTGCTTATATTGGATTAATACCGTATCTTATGTCTCTGACTGTGTCAAGTAAAGGACGATTGCCCCCTGTTCCATTTCCTGTATTAATATCGGCAATGATTGTTCAGGCTATAGTATTATTTTCTATCGTAATTTTTGCCGGATTGTTTCTCGGGAAGAAAGTCGGCCTGGGGGCCTATGTTCTCGAAGCATGGCTGAATTCGGAAATTGTTAAGGAACGATTCAAATCGATTTTGAAGATTTCCGTATTCCTCGGTGTTTTGGTCGGGATATCCCTTTTCTTTTTGGATAGAGTTGCTTTCGCTTTTTTCATCGAGCCTATAACGTCATTCCAGGCGAAGCCGCCTTTATGGCAGAGAATTCTTGTATCATTTTACGGTGGAATCGGTGAAGAAATCGTGATGAGACTTTTTTTGATGACTGTGATTGTCTGGATATCATCTAAGATTCAAAAGACGCAGACCGGCTTGCCGACAAAGTTGGGTATTTGGATTGCAATAATCCTTATTAGTGTTGTTTTTGGGCTTGGTCATCTACCGATGACGGCGAAATTCCAGCAAATTACAATTCTTGTTGTTTTCCGAGCGATTATCTTAAATGGTATCGCCGGGGTCGTTTTTGGCTGGTTATACTGGAAGAAAGGTCTGGAGTCGGCGATGATTTCTCATTTTTCAGCGGACATCATCCTGCACGTAATTTTGCCGTTGTTTTAACTGTTATAATGTTATAAAAACGGCAAAAATTGCCGGCATCATTCCCTTGAATTCGGGGCTTATTTGGCATTTATATGATGCTATATGGTGAAAATACTTTAAAATATGCCTTGTTTGTTGGATTTTCGTTGTATAGTAAATGCTGATATATATAATTCCAGTTTGAATGACCATGATTGACTTATAAATCTAACTAATGTATGGAGATATAAATGGGCAATCTTGTTCCTACCAAGGTATTTCTCACCAAAGGGCTTGGGCGGCATAAATACCAGCTCAAGTCTTTTGAAGAGGCGCTGAGAAAAGCTGGTGTTGCACAGCAGAATTTGGTCCAGGTTTCTTCGATTCTGCCGCCGAAATGCAAAGTGATAAGCAGGGAAAATGGGCTTAGATCCCTTACACCAGGCGAGATATGTTATTGTGTAATGGCTCGCTCTGATACCGATGAGCATGGAAGAGTCGTTGCTTCCGGAATAGGTGTTGCTGTGCCGAGAGACCGTAGTCAGTGGGGATACCTGAGCGAGGTGCATGGGTATGGCATGAACCAGCAGGCGGCGGCCGATTTGGCGGAGGACCTGGCTGCGGGTATGTTGGGAACTACCCTTGGTTTGGAAGTTGATCCGAATCAGGCTTGGTCGGAGAAGGAACAGGTTTATAAGTCCAGCGGCCTGATTATCAGAACCTCAAATATCACACAGACGGCAAGAGGCCAGCAGGATCTCTGGACAACGACGGTTGCGCTTGCGGTATTTCTGTTCGATTAGATGAGTCGTTGTAAGGATTTTTAGAATTTTAAATTGGCTATGTTATGGGACGAATAGCTAATTTTGGAGATGTGCCGGAGGAGTATTCTGTCATAGACAGGGCGGAAATAGTGATTTTGCCCGTCCCGTATGACCGTACAAGCACATGGATTAAAGGGGCTGACAAAGGCCCACAGGCCCTCATCGAAGCTTCCACTCATATGGAGCTTTATGATATCGAGACGGATTCCGAAGTTTATCGCAGGGGGATACATACTGCTGAGCCTGTGGCCGAGAATGGGCTTCCCGAGGACATGGTTGAGGTTGTCGAAAAGAGAGTAAAACATTATATCGACAACGGCAAATTCGTAGTGGTTGTGGGGGGCGAGCACTCGGTTAGTCTCGGTCCGGTAAGGGCCCATGTCGCGCAAGATGCCGATATTACTGTACTACAGCTCGATGCGCACTCGGACCTGAGGAATGAATATGAAGGTTCCGAATACAATCATGCCTGTATAATGGCGAGAATCAGGCAGTTGTGCCCGATAGTGCAGGTTGGTATAAGAAGCATGGATATTTCCGAAAAAACACAGCTTGACGAGAGCCGGATTTTTTTTGCCGAGGATATCCGCCGGGATAAAAACTGGAAGCAGAAGGTGCTGTCCAAACTTTCCAATAAGGTCTATATAACAATAGACCTGGATGTTTTTGATCCGTCTATAATGCCCTCTACGGGAACGCCGGAGCCCGGGGGATTGTTGTGGTATGAGGTATTAGTATTGTTGAAGGCGGTTTTTGACGATAAAGAAGTAGTGGGTATCGATATAGTTGAATTATGCCCTATAGAAAGTAATAAAGCGCCGGATTTCCTTGCGGCGAAACTTGTTTACAAATTATTGAGTTATAAATTCAAAGGCATGGAAGAATAAAGAGGATTTACTTCCGGAGCCAATCAGGTACATAGGCATAATTTGTATTTAGTCGATAGTAATGTTTATCATCGGGGAGACTGAAAAAGGGGCAGACAGGAATGGACAATAATTTTCAAATAACCATTTTTGGGTGAGATGGAAAGGAGCACTAAAATGGACAAGCGAAAATCGATAGTGTTTTTTTTGTCTGGTTTGATTTGTTCGGTTATCCTTATAGGTTGTACGCAAAAAGACGACAATTCCGAGGCGGCAAGAGCTCAGGTATTATTGCCTAAGGTGCAAAAAGATTTGGACAGGGTCAAACGAAACAATGACTCATTAATCGATCGGCTGAGAGCGGTTGAACTTGAGCGCAATATGCTCTCGCAGCAGGTCAATCAGCTAACGACGGCAGGACAGAATGTTAGTGAGATGACGGCGAAAATAAATGAGCAAGGCGAAAGAATAACTTATCTTGAAACACAAATCGACGAGTTGAATGCTGTTATTGAAAGTCAGAGAAACACTATTTCCGAGCAACAAAGCACTATTGCGGAACTCGTAAGCTTTTTTGAACGCCCCGATTCCGAAACGCAGGAAGTAGTTATGGATCAAAACAATAGTTTCCAATGATTCAGGTTTGTATTCCAGTTTAATAAATTTAAATTCATACGGCTGTTAGAGCCGAACATTATAGAATGTAATAATATAACGCCGCAAGAGTAAATGTAATGGTTGGCATTGTATCACGGCCTGATACTCAAGAAAAGCTGGAGATTCTCAGTGCAGATGCCCAGTATGACCTTGCCTGTGCGTGCGGCACAAATAAAGACGAGCACCGGCGCCGGTCATCGGACGGTAAATGGATATACCCGGTAACACTTCCAAACGGAGGCAGAAGCACGCTGTTCAAGACGTTAATGTCTAATACCTGCGGCAACGATTGTAAATATTGCCCGCTCAGAGAACAGATGGATATTCGCCGGTGTAGCCTTTTGCCGGAAGAAACTGCCGCAGTTTTCCTGAATTATTACAATCAGAAAAAGGTCTTTGGACTGTTCCTCAGCTCGGGGGTCATTCATTCGCCCGATGCGACAATGGATAGGCTTAATAGAGTTGCGGGGATATTGCGGCGAAAACACAATTTTAAAGGTTATATTCATTTGAAGATTATTCCAGGGGCGAGCGATGCGGCTATAGAACAGACCCTTTCACTTGCGAGTGCCGTATCGTTGAATATTGAAACACCCGGCAGAAGCAATCTCGAAAAACTATCGAAAAAGAAAAGATATATCGAAGATATAATTGAGCCAATCAAGCTTATAAGCAGGTTGACCTCGCGCGGAGCGAAATACGAAAGAGTAAGGCAAACGACACAGTTTATTGTCGGAGCCGCCGGAGAACGAGACAGCGAGATTGTTAAGTATATGTATGGCCTTTACGAAAGATTGAGAATGCACAGGGTATATTTCAGTGCTTATCAAAGAGGATTGGGAGATAATTCGTTGTTCGGCGAAAAGCCGGATAATGAAAAGCCGGAGGGTATTCTAATTCGGGAGCATCGGTTGTACCAGGTCGATTTTCTGCTGCGTAAATACGGTTTCAAAGAATCGGAAATTCTCTTCGATAACAATGGTAATCTTTCTTTAACCACCGATCCCAAGGAAGTCTGGGCTGCTAACCATCCTGAGATGTTTCCCGTAAATATAAATAAGGCCTCAAAATTGTCGCTTCTAAGAGTTCCCGGCCTTGGACCCGTAACGGTTAGGCGAATTTTGGAACAGAGAAAGCAGAGACAAATCAGGAGTATCGAAGATATCGCACAGCCGGGGGGCAGATTGAAAAGGGCTAAAATGTATGTTATTTTTTGAACGGAGTGATGAAATAAAAGACCGGCCGCAAGTCTTGTTTTTTCCTCAAAAATCAATCCGCGAAATCTTGCCTGTTTTAACTAATATTAGAAAGAAGAGGCTAATTTGCGAAAATTTATTGCATTTTTCGCCTTTTTCAATTAATATCGGCGTGAAAGAGGTTTTGGCAAATGGATGAGCCGAGCAAAAATAGCAAAACAGGCAGTAAAACTTCCAGTAAGGTTGTGGATGATTTTGTCGGCGGTCTGAGTGATGAACACCGTATGCTGGTTGTGCTTAAGGCCCAGCTTTACGGTGGATCATGGGAACCTATGCTGGACGATTTGAAAAATCGCCTGGATGGTAAGCCTTATATTTTTAAGCTTGTCAATCGAATCAATGATGATATCGAACGCATTCGCGAAATGTGTGAATTCGAGAATGAGCACAATATTGACCTGGCGGATTATGTTGAACTTTCATAAGGAATAAGAGCCGGAAATAACGGTCATTTTTTCTATGATAAATAAATCTGCATATGCCGCACAATGCGGCAATTAAACAACAATCTATTGTGAGGAGCTTGTAAAATGCAAAGAATATTTAGATGCGGCTTTTTCTTAATCATGTTGGTAGCAATATTATCTCCGCTACAGATTGGTTTGGCTGCACAGGATAATAAGGAGAGTTTTGTTTCGCCGGAATTACTTGAACAGGCCGGATTCAAAATAATTTGGGACATTGTCATGCCGGTCAAACCGGGGGAGAGCCTCCAAAAACTTCAGATTTTTGGTGATAATATTTATGCGATCTCTGATAAAAATTATATGCTTTGTCTTGACAGGAATAACCGCGACAAAATATTTGCGAAAAATATCTACCTTGAAGGTTTGAGGATTGAGAAAGTTTGTTTTTATAAAGATAAGCTGTTAACTGTAGCAGGCAGTCGCCTTTTTGAAATAGACCCGAATACGGGAATTGAACATAGCGAGGTTAAGCTCGATTTCGGTATAATTTGTCCCGCGGCACGTAATGATTCTTATATCTACATAAGCGGAGCAGATCGGCGTTTGCATACACTGAGAGTGGAAGATAAGACTCAGGTCTTTAATGTGGCCGCGGATAACGATTCTTTGATAACGACGGTATATGCCGACAATACATTTGTCGTATTCGGGACCGACCGGGGGAATGTTATCAGTGTTGCACCTGATAATAATGTGCGGCTGTGGCAGTTTAACGCCTCGGATGCGATTGCCGGTCAGATTGTTAAAGACGGGCAGTCTCTTTATTTCGCCAGCAGGGACATGAATATTTACAGGTTGGATATTGTTGATCCGCCGGAGTATCGGAGACTTGCCTGGAAATATCCTGCGGATGGAATCCTCAATTCTACCCCAATTGTGACATCGGAGGTTTTATATCAGGTTGTTTATGACAGAGGATTAACGGCGATTAAAAAGAACGACGGCACTCTTTTATGGTCGTTGCCGGGGGGAACCGGTTTCCTTTCCGAAGGTAAAGGAAAAGCCTATCTGATTGCAAGGAACGGAACACTCGTGGTAATGGACAATGATAAAAGAAGAAAATTGCAGTCTGTGAATTTTGCCGGTGTTTCGATACATGCGGTTAATTTGACGGATTCCAAAATTTATATCGCAAATAAAGCGGGTCGTATCGCCTGCTTGCAGCCTGTCGATTAGAAAATGATGATATGACAACATAGTGTTCGGGAAGGAGAAAGCATACAAATGGATGTGAAGATTAAAACGGCATTGATAAGTGTATCTGATAAGAGCGACGTTGTTGATTTCGCAAAAAAACTCGGCGGGTTGGGAGTGAAGATTATTAGCACGGGAGGGACGGCGAAAAAGCTCAGTAACGAAGGGCTGGATGTTATTGGGATAGAGTCGGTGACGGGTTTTCCCGAGATGATGGACGGAAGGGTGAAAACACTTCATCCGAAAATACACGGCGCCCTGTTGGGTCTTCGTGACAATGCCGAACACGCATCGGCAATGGAACGTCACGATATTGAGCCGATTGATTTGGTTTGCGTGAACCTTTATCCGTTTGAACAAACGGTAGCCAAAGCCGATTGCACGCTGGCCGAGGCGATTGAAAATATAGATATAGGCGGACCGAGCATGATACGTTCGGCCGCGAAAAATCACAAGTATGTGACTGTGGTAACCGATCCCGATCAATACGAAACTATTATCAGGGAATTGGAGGAAAACAATGGGGCCGTGACCGAGCAGACTCGCAGCGATTTCGCAAGGATTGCCTTTAGCCTGACGGCTTCGTATGATGCCGCGATATCGAAATATCTGAATTCCAAAGCGGCTATCGAGTATCCCGAGCGCATTTCGATTGCCGTAAAGAAGGATGCATTGCTGCGTTACGGCGAAAATCCCCATCAGAGTGCGGCATACTACAAATTGCCGGCAAGCGGCGAAACTTCCGTAAGCAGCGGCAGATTGCTGGAAGGCGGAACGGCTATCAGCTTCAATAACCTCATGGATACCAATGCGGCTTTCGAGCTGGTAAAAGAATTTGCCGAACCCGCGGCGGTTGTTGTTAAGCATATGAATCCCTGCGGCTGTGCCGTTGATGATAATATTTGCCAGGCCTATCGCAAGGCTTACGAAGGCGATGTTGTCAGTGCTTTCGGCGGAATTATCGCTTTGAACAGAAAAGTTGACATCGAGCTGGCACAGACAATCATGGAATCGTACAGTCGATTCGGCAAGGCCCTTGGCGCCGGCGGATTTTTTGCCGAGGTCATCATCGCGCCGGAATTCGATAAAGACGCAATCGAGATAATCCGGACGCTGAAAGCCTGGGGCTCCAGGGTGCGCCTCGTCGAGACAGGGCCGATCGACAGGGCCACAATCAACGGCGGTGAATATGATGTTCGTTGTATTGTCGGCGGATTGCTCCTCCAAAAGAGAGACCTCGTCGGCTGGGAGCCGGATCTGTTGATGTATCCGACAAAAGCCAGACCCACTAAAGAACAGCTTGAAAATCTGCGGATCGCCTGGCTTGCCGCCAAACATACGAAAAGTAATACTATTGTTCTGGTAAAGAACAAAAAAGTCATCGGTGTCGGCGCCGGGCAGATGAACCGTGTCGAGTCCGGCCTGATTTCGTTCAAACATGCCGGCGATGAATCAAGGGGCTGCGTGATGGCTTCGGATGCCTTTTTCCCGTTCCCGGACAATGTTGATAATGCCGCCAAAGCCGGTGTTGCCGCGATTGTTCAGCCCGGCGGCTCAAAAAAGGACGATGAAGTTATCGCCGCCGCAGATAAACATAAAATCGCGATGGTATTTACCGGCAAACGGCATTTTAAGCATTAAACTAATCGTTTTTTATAGCATAATGCTAAAAGTCGTTTTTGGTGAAAATATTATTTGGCGCCCGTGTATTTATTCGACGGGCGCCAATTTTTTATAGCAGTTTATTTTCCGCCGAGAACCGTCACATCCGGAGGCTGAATCAAGCGCATTTGACGACTTATTCTGTCACGCCATATAATCGCTTCACGGAGATTTTGCTTGGCAATATCCGCCTTGAGTGACAGCAGCTCGTGGTCGTCGGATTTATTTAGCCAATGTTCCGCTTCTTCGAGCTGGCGGGTAAGAGCGGCAATTTTTGCCTTGTTTTGGGTTGCTCGTATCGAGCGATCGGCCAATTCCCGGTTCAAAGATTCGATCAGGCCACCGCCGGCGGTTCTATTCATTTGCTCTCGTCGTTGTGCCAGCTCTATTCTAGCTCTGGCAAGTTTTTGCTCTGCTTCTGAAAGAGTTTCTCTACTCGCCACTCCTTGTTCGACAAGCTTTTTTGCCGCTTCTAACTGTTGTCTTTGATGTTCTATTATTTGCTGCATTTCATTTGTGATATCGTCTTTTAAGGCCTGTTCTTTTAGTCTCCTCTGTGTTTCGGCGATTCTGTTTGTGATTGCATCGACCATAACCGTATCGGAGGCCTGTTCCATCTTGGTATTTTGTAGCTCGCGACGCAAATCCGTAATATTGCCGAGTATGTTGTCTTTATCGAGGATACGAGAGCCGGCGTTGTCTCGAAGCCTTGCCTGCATTTGGTTTAATTCGTTTTCTGTTCTTGATACTTCCTCTTCGGCAAGTTGAAGCCGGCTGCCGAGCCTGGTCAGGTATTCATTACCTGCATGTTTCAGAGCCGAGTCCAAATTTTCAATGACGGCGTTCATAAATTCCACCGCTACCGGTTTGACGTCCGCACCTATATCGAGATTAACTACAATCCTTAAGAGAATCATCTGCTCGGTTGTAATACTCAAAGGTTGCCTAACTATTTGTCTGCCTGGACTACGTCGCGGCCTGGATCTGCCTGGTGCAAGATCCATTCCCCGACCTCCCATTTCCTGCATCATCATCTGAAAGTCGTACTCGCTCATCTCATCCTCATCCTGAGGTGAATCTTCTAAAGGTCCCGGTTGCATCATATCGGCTTCGTCGGCTAACCATTCGATTTGCAGGGCTTGCTCTAAATCTAAGGTTTCTTCAGGTGATAGCTGTCCGAATATATCTCGGGCTGCCTTTCCGAAGACACCGGAGCTGTGCAACAGATAAACGATTGTTGTATCATCGAGCGGCAGAATTGCCGGATCGGATATGATCTTTATCAAACAGCTTGCGTAGCGTGTGTTGGAAATTTGCGATTCGTCTGATACGGCGGTTCCTGTCGTCAATAAAACAATTGCCATGATTACGATAATATGTTTTGCTGTTTCCATTTAAGGTCTCCTTTCAAATTGATTTTGCCGGATTGTTGTTCTTTGATTTGTACCAGGCGCTGCCGGGCGACTTGTGCCCATTGGTTTTCGGGAAATAGTTGGATAACTCTTTTATACGTCTCTACTGCGGATTCGGTCTGATTGAGCTCAAGGTAAAGCCTGTCGGCCTGATAAACGAGTATAAAAGCCGTTTTATCAACTTGTTGCTGAACTTCTTCGAGAGGATCCGGCATGCTTGCCAGTCTGACTTCAAGCTCATTAAGGCGGTTTTGACTTTGTTCGGTTTCGAGTATCTCATGGATAAGACTAACCGCCGCATCGGTGCTTGCCTGGAGCTGTTTGATTTGGCTCTCGAGTGATGCGATTTTTTCCTGCTGGTCCGGAGCCTGAGTTTTTATTGAAAGATTCAAAATTCCGGCGGCAATCAATATAGCGGCAGCAGCGGCAAGAGGCCCTTTTGAAAGTAATTTACGCCTATAATTTGCCCGCCGGCGAATCTCGGAGAAATTCACGGTAACCGGCTCCGGCGGCCCGGCGGCACGGTCTGCTTCTTGTAGCAGGTTTTTAAGTTTGTCTTCTGTCATAAATCATTTCCCCATTAATTCCGTCAGGGTCTGTTTTAATCGTTCTCTGGCGCGGCTCAGCCGGACCTGAAGGGTATTTTGGGATATTCCTAAAATCCGACTTATTTGTTCTGTTGGAAGCTCCTGCAGATACTTTAATACCACCGCTTCACGATATTTGGCCGGTAAGGCCGCTACGGCGTTACGGATATGCTCGAATGTTTCGGCTTTCATTAGTTCGCTGTGAGCGCCTTTACCCGATGGCATAGGAATCTTGTCCTTGTCCTGTGGAGGCCTTCGTAATCGCAGCATGCGTTTGTATTTGTAACTGCGGCATTTATTTATTGTTATGGTAAAGAGCCAGGTCCTGAGACTACAGTCGTGGCGGAATTTTTTCAGGCCCAAAAATGCCGCGAGAAAAATTTCCTGCGTTATATCTTCGACATCTGAGGGCCAGCCGAGCAGACGATTTGCGAGCGCGGCGACATCGGCGGAGTATAGCTCAATAATACTCTCAAAAGCAGATTCATTACTTTGGCTGAACTGTTCGACCAAAAGTTCATCGTTAATCGTCTCGGCCATAACCGATATATTAGACTGACAATTGCGTGAAACCTTACAAAAAAACCGTTTTATTCGGCAAAATGTCCGATTTTCGCCCATTTTCGCAAAATTGGCTTCGTTTTTTCAACTCACTTTCAAATCTCTTTCGATTTGAAAGGCACAAAGGTCCAAAGATCCATAGGCACAGAGAAATATTCCGCCCCAACAGTAACATAACCATCTTGATATCAAGCACTTATGCAACTTTCCCCTAACCGCTATCCGCTGATCGCTAAGTAAAAATGGGTTCGTTTTTTCAAATAGCTTCGTAGAACGTATATCGTATGTAGTATGTCTTAAAAACGCGTTTTTCTTTAGTTTTTCATATCGGAATCGTAATTTTGGTTGTTTGTGAGTATTTTGTTTTGAAAATTTGAATTTGTTTAGGATTTCGAAATTAGTGCTTCCGATTTATGACTGAATTGTGACTTATGCCCCGCCGAATTTGATGATTTACTATATTCAATTGTTAAGTAAATATCTTACACCATTCCGGCGAAAACGCAAGGAAAATCCGCGATTTTGTCCGGAATTTCTTTTTCATCAATTATTCTAAGCTGAAACAGGCTCTATTTTGGGGGATTATGCAGGCTCAGTCCGAAGGCGTCTTCGGCGGCTTCCTTGAGCACCTCCGAAACAGTCGGGTGCGGGAAGGTTATCTCGGTGATTTTTTCCGTACTGCCGATGAGTGTTCTTGCCGCTCCGATTAGTTCGGTAACGATTGAGCCGACCATCGAGACGCCGAGAATCTTATTAGTGGAATTATCCCTGACGACCCTGATTTCGCCGGTCGTTTCGTTATGAGCGAGGCTTCTGCCGTTTGCTCTGAAAAAGGCCTTACCAACGGAAATATCGAGTCCTTCGGAGTTACATGCCTCTTCCGTCTTGCCGACAGAAGCGATTTCCGGGAAAGTATAGACCGCTCGGGGGATAAGGCTGTAGTCGGCGATTTCCTCGTCGCCACCGGTTGCGTTAGCAGCGGCGACCTCGGCTTCGGCGAAAGCCCCGTGCGCCAGATATGTTGTTCCTACGGCATCGCCGATGGCATATAAGCCGGGAATGTTGGTTTGCATTTTTTTATCGATGGCAATAACCGCTCCGTTCATCTTCAGATTCAGGGCATCGATGGTTTCTTTATCGACGGTGGCTTTTCGTCCGACCGAAATAAGCACTTTTTCGGCCTCGATTTGACGGCCGCTTTCGAGAGCAACTTTTGCCGGGACGGCGGTTTTATCGACCGAGACGACTTTTTGGCTCGTAAGAGATTCTATGCCAAGCTTTTTGAACTCTCGTTCCATCAGGCGTCCGACCCACGCATCTTCCATGGGAATCAGGCTGGAAAGGGCTTCGACGATTGTTACCTTTGTGCCCATAGCGGCATAAACGCAGGCCATTTCGCAGCCTATAACGCCGCCGCCTACAATGACCATCGAGCCGGGTATCTGCTCCAGGCTCAGTGCCTCTTTACTGCTGATTACAGTCTTGCCGTCGAAAGGTATCGATGGTATCTGGACGGGCGTCGAGCCTGTCGCAAGGATTATATTCTCGGCTTCGATTTGTGCCGAAGAGGCGTCGGATTCTACGTTGATTTTGCCCGGCGCGGTAACAATAGCTTTTCCGGCGAAAATTTTAATCTTATTGCTCTGGATAAGCCCGGTCAGGCCTTTGCGAAAACCGGCTACGACCGCATCTTTTCTTTTCTGGATATTCGGCCAGTTGGGAACAGCCGACTGGACATCGACTCCCATAAGCGAGGCGTGCTTCATCAGGAGCAGAACGTGAGCCGATGCGAGAAGTGTTTTGGAAGGAATACATCCGCAGTTCAGGCATGTGCCGCCTATGAAGCTTTTTTCGACGACGGCTACCGTAGCTCCTTTTTGAGCACATCTTATAGCGGCCGAATACCCGCCGGGACCGCTGCCGATTACGACGACATCAAATTTTTCCGACATAATAAAACCTCATTTATATTTGGTGGATTATTAGATTAACGATTTCTCCGACTTCTGCCTTCTCTGAAGCGGAAACCTCTGCCGCTGATGACGCTTTCCGCCCGGCGGTTTATATCATCGGAGATATTCATCTCGCGAATTTTCTGAGCCAGCTCGCGGGCGGCCTGCCTGTCGGTTGTCAGCATAACGGCGGACAATTGGACGGCGGCAAGTGCCGCTTCTTCTTTGAATTTTTCGTCTTTGACAAGCTCCATGAGTTTATCAGCCACTTTTTTCGCGGGCAATAAAGCCATCGTTGAAATAGCCTGTCTTTTCTCCTCGTCGCGTCGGGCGTTATCGAAGGCATTGATGCAATCCGATGCCCTTACCTCGAGCGGCGTAGTTTCGCTTGTCTGGATAAGCTGCAGGACGCCGCGGGTAGCCAGGACATAGTGAGTCAGGGATGTTTCGGGCTTGGAGACGATTTCCAGCAGAATTTTTGCCGCTTCGTAATCCGGCCAGTTGCTCAGCGTTCGTATCCCGATATTGCATGTGTTTTCATCGGAAGATTTTGCCGCTTCGGCGACGGCTTTTAATGCTCTTGAGCCGCCGAGGGCGTCGAGTGTGCCGAGCAGTAGTAATTTTGTTTGGCTGTCCGCATTTTCGGTCTTTTCGATAATAATTTTTGCCGCGGCATCTTTATCCCGGGCCTTTGAGAGCATAGCTCTGAAAGTGACAATGCCGCTGTAGCGGGCTTTGCCGCTTTTTGTCCGAACTAAAAGATCGAGTATGGTTGCGATATCCAGAGAATCGGCGAAATTTTCCAGCGCTGCAAAAGCGGCGGCATTGATGTCCTCATTTTGCTCGGCGGCAAGAATGAGCAGGCTTTTGACGGAGTCGGAAACATGACGCTGCCCCAAAAGGTCGATTGCAGTTACGCGAGATTGAACGTCACCGGAGAGAGAATTTGCTTTTATCAAAACTTCGACGTCCGGGCCTTTCATTATTGCCAGTCCGGCGAGTGCGGCTCTTTTGGCGTAACCGAAACCGTTGACGGCTATATCGAATAAAGATTCCGCCGCGGCGGAGTCGGCGAGCATGGTCAACGCATCGATGGCCGCCAGACGCACCGCTGGGTCTTCGGTTCGCAACAGCTCTTTTACATAATTTATTGAGGAACGGTCGCCGCGGTCGCCAATTACGCCGAGGACCTGTACCTGGGAATAAGGGGGCAGCTCGGCAAGCATTTTGCCGAGCGTCCGGACGGCCTCCATGTTCGGTGAAAGGCGTGCGGCCCGGATTGTTAGAGTGCGGGTTTTCTGGTCGGCGTTCTGCATGATGGCTAAAAGTTCACGAGTACCTTTTTCCGGATCGCAGACAATCAGGCCAATAACGGCGGCGGCACGAATATTGAACGGATTCGGGCTGTCGGAATCGCCGGCCGGCTTCGCGGCATTTTCATAAAGGGCCTCGTAAATTTTTGCCGCTGCGGCGGTATTTTTTTCCTCCGCCATTTGACCGGCAATGTCGATAAGCCCCTGTGCAGCCTTTTGGTATATCGGGGCGGCGGGATTTTCAATTATGGTTAGTAAGGCCTGTACGCTGTCTTTGTCGGCGATATTCGTAAGTGCGGTCGCGGCGGCGGATGCCACTTTTATATCGGAATCATTGAGAGCTTTTGCTATCGGCTGAACGGCGGATTCCGCTTTTCGCTGCCCGAGGGAATTAATCAGTCCTATTTTCCATTCCGGCTCCTTGGCATTTGCCAGCTCTTTTAGCAGGGTTTGCGTGGCAGACGGGTCCGTGTTCTTTTCGAGCGCCCGCCTGGCAAAATCTCGAAGATGTTTGTCTTCGGCAGAAAGAAGTTTCGTTAGGGCGGGTACTGACTCGCTTTGGCCGATTCGTTCGAGCTGCAAAACAAGCCAGTGACGAACCGTGTCGGGCATTTCGGCTTGTTCGAGAGTTTTAAGAATAACCATAGCCATCGCCATGCGTTCGGTTTCCGCTCCCGGACGCGACGCATGAAAGGCTATCTGCTGCAGCGTGATTTGAGGAGCATATCGGGAGCCGACATCTTCAGCCGACATAAGCGGCAGAAGGTAGTCTATGGCTTTCTGATATGCCTGCGTTAGCTGCGTAGCGTCGCGCTGCGGAGCTTCGGATTTGCCGGTGAGCTGATTAATCAGTTCGCTTGTTTGATGCCCGCTAACTCCGGCAGCCGGAGCGAAAAGAGTAAATGAAATAATCCAGAGATATATGATCGTGAGCTTCAACTTCATTTTTTCTCCTTTTTATGTCGGTTTTGGATGGCGGGGCGGGCCCCACCCTACACAATTAAAGGACATACGGTGCTCGCCGCGGACGGTCCATCCAGCGTTCGGCGGCCGGGTCGTTCAGGATTTTTTCCTCGGTTGGATCCCATTCAATCTGCCGCCCCAGGCGCTCGGCAATAGCATTAAGGTGGCAAATTGTCGCAGTGCGGTGTCCGATTTCAGCGTCACAGATTGTTTTTTTTCGTGTTCGGATACAATCGAGCCAGTTGCCGTCGTGGTCTATTGATTCGTACAGATGAATCTCGTCCGGCAGCAAAGGTGCCTGAAGCAGTTCCGCCGGTTTTGTATCAATCCGGTTGTCACGGCTTACCAATACCTCGCCGTCGGTGCCGATGAATCGAATCATGTGGCCGCCCGTATCCGGGTAGTCACGCAGGACTTTAATACCATTGGCGTAATAGTGGGTTTGATATTCGGCTCCGTTGCAGCCTTTTGGAACGAATTTGACCGGTCCCGAATCGTCCATGCCGAGCGCCCACTGGATAATATCGAAGTGATGCGCTCCCCAGTCGCCATTTTTTCTGGAGCCGTATTCCCAGAACCGTCTCCATCCGCCGCCGAAGTCAGCTTTTACCCGTTCGGAATTATACGGATACCATGGAGTCGGGCCGAGCCAGCGGTCGTAATCGAATCCGTCGGGGACAGGCTCTTCAGGGAGTGTCATCGGCGGAGCGAACTGACCGAGTCGTGCATAAATGGTATGGACCTTGCCGATTTTGCCGTTGCGGACAATTTCGCAGGCCTTTCTAAATGCCCAGTTCGAGCGCTGCTGCGAGCCGACCTGATAAATTGTGCCGTACCGTTTGCAGGCGTCACTGACCATTCTTCCCTCGCGGATAGTCAATGTCATCGGTTTCTGGCAGAAAACGTCTTTGCCGGATTTTACCGCGGCCAGGGATATCATAGCATGCCAGTGGTCGGGCGTGCAGATAAAGACGGCGTCGATATCCGGCCGCTCGCATATTCTCTCGTACTCGTTATAGGCGTCACAACCTTTATACGTTCCGGCGGTTGTTGCGCGGGCGTACGCTCTTTCTACGCTGTTTTTGGCGCTTTGTAGTTTGTTTCGGTCCACATCGCATACGGCCAGAACCTGCACCTCGCTGCGGCCGAGCATTCCTCTGAGGTGTCCGCCCATTTGCAGACCCATACCGACCATGCCCATCGTTATACGATTGCCGGGTGCGTTGGCGCCGAAGACAGATGAAGGAACAATTGTCGGGAATGCTATAGCGGCGGCAAGAGTCGAAGCTCCCTTAAAAAGAAAATCCCTGCGATTTATCGAATTATTTTTCTTCATTGATTCGGTTCTCCTTAAAGGTGGCCGTTTGCAGTCAGTATATCGTTAAAGAATCGATTATTGTAACCATGTTTTGATTTTAATTCAATAATTCGATTGAGATTTTTTTGTCTGTCATTTCTATTTTGCTATGGATGTATGGGCGGCATCGAACATTCTTACGCCTCCTGAATCCAGGTGGAGAATCAGGCCTTTTTCAGGATCAATACCCGTGCAGTTGCCGGCAAATTTTTTGCCGTTGTATAGAAGTGTTACCCGATGGCCCAAAAGTATGCTCAGGCTGCTCCAGCGGTCGATAACCTTTTGTTTGCTTTGCCGGGCTTTTTCGAGCCAGTGGTCGGTCGAGACCAGCAGTCTTTTTGCCAGGGCGATTCGATCGACGACCGAGCTGTTCTCTATGTCTATGCTTGTAGCTGTATCCTGCAGCTCGGCGGGAAAGTCGCTTTTTTTCTGGTGACAGTTTAAGCCTATGCCGATTATATATGTGTTTTCATTATTGTCCTGAGTTGCTTCGAGTAGTATTCCGGCGACTTTTTTGCCGCTCAGCATTATATCGTTGGGCCATTTGATTTTCGCCCGAGATTTTGACTGTTTGCCGATTGCTTCGGCCGTCGCAACGGCGAAAGTTAATGAAAGCAGCTCGGCGTTGAGCACATTATCGATAAGGAGGATTGAGCAAATAATACTGTCCGAGCGTTTACTGAGCCATTTGTTGCCGGCCCGGCCTCTGCCGGCGGTTTGTTCTTCGGCGAAAATAGCCGTGCCGTCGTTGCATTTGTCCCTGGCATATCTGCGAGCAATATCGTTAGTACTCGATGTGCGGTTATAAACGAGGATTTTCCTGCCGATTCTTTTCGTATTCAGATTCAGTTTTATTTTATCCGGATCAAGCGGTTCGAATACGGGGAGGGACATATCTCACCTGTCAAGCCCGATGTCAACCGCCGTGGCCGAGTGGGTTATTGCCCCTACGGCGATTCTGTCAATACCACACTGGGCTATTGCCGAGACGTTGTTGAGGGTAATGTTGCCGGATGCTTCGAGGAGCGGTTTTTTGTTTTTGCCGCACATTGCGTTTCTCATCTCCACGGCATGTTTCAACTGCCATTGCCCCATGTTATCGAGAAGTACAATGTCGATGTCCGGGATTTCCAGAACGTAGTTTAGCTGGTCGTCGACGTGATCGACCTCTACGGCTATAAATTTCACGTGCTTGATGGCTTTGGCCTCGGCGATTATTTTTTTCAGCTTTGCCTGGAAGTCTCTGCCTAACTGCGCAAGGTGATTGTCCTTAATCATAATTCCGTCGTAGAGACCGAATCTGTGGTTGTAGCCGCCGCCGCAACGTACGGCGTATTTTTCGAGAATTCTCCAGCCGGGCAGTGTCTTTCTCGTATCGTAGATTTTCGCTTTCGTTCCCTGAACGGCGCGAACATACTTCCGTGTAGTTGTGGCAATCCCGCTGAGACGCTGCAAAAAGTTGAGTATGATTCTCTCCGTGCTGAGCATCGAGCGCATCGGCCCTTCGATTATACCCAGTTTGCTTCCGACGTGCGCCCGCTCGCCGTCGTTGATGCGTATGGTAAGCTTAAGCCTTTCGTCGTAGCATTTGAGGATTTCTTTGGCGATATCCATTCCGGATACTACTATTTCCTCCCGCGAGACGATGTTCGCCTTATCGACGGCTTCTTTGGGGAATAAAAGCTGGCTTGTAACGTCACCGTGTCCGAGGTCCTCTTTAATCGCCATTTTAATAAGAGGCAGGGCTTGCTCGATATTAAGTTTTTTCATTAATTTTTTTCCTTTTCGTTTTATTTCTTTCCTGTTTTTTTGTAGCCAAGAAATCTCTTTTCTTTTTTCTCGATTCAACGAGAACCAGCTCCGGCAGCTCCTTAAGCTCTTTCAACTGGTCGCGCAGGAAAGCCGCCCGCTCGAAGTCGAGACTTTGTGCCGCTTCGAGCATTTCCTTCTCGATTTGAGAAGCCAGCTCGACCTTTTCGTATTCGCCGGAGCCGAAACGCACCGCCTGTTGTGCGGTATGTCGTGCCTTTATCTGCTCAGTAAGGCTTTTACGAATTTCCTTGCGAATCGTCTCAGGCGTAATATTATTTTTTTGGTTGTATTCCAACTGAATTTTACGGCGTCTGTTCGTTTCGTCAATAGCTTTCTGCATCGAATCCGTAACTTTGTCGGCGTATAAAAAGACCGTAGCGTTGATGTTCCGGGCGGTTCTTCCGATGGTCTGGATGAGTGAAGTCTGGCTTCGCAGAAAGCCTTCCTTGTCGGCGTCGAGTATTGCAACGGCGGAAACCTCCGGCAAATCCAGACCTTCCCTCAGCAGATTCACGCCGACCAGTACATCGAAATTGCCGTGCCGTAAATCCGAGAGTATCTCAATTCTCTCAAGCGTATCTATTTCGCTGTGCAAATACCGGCATTTGAAGCCTTTCTTTGTTATGTAACCCGACAGGTCCTCGGCCATTCTCTTGGTCAGGGTCGTAACGAGAACGCGTTCTTTATTTTCGACTCTTTTTTCTATTTGCTCCAAGAGGTGCGGGATTTGATTGCTTGCAGGGAATACGAAGATTTCAGGATCCAGAAGGCCGGTCGGCCTGATAATTTGCTCGACGACCTCGTTTTCGCTTTTGTCCAGCTCGAGCTGTGCCGGAGTTGCCGAGACAAAAATCACTTTATTCCATTTTTCCTGGAATTCCTCGAATCGCAAAGGCCTGTTGTCCAGAGCGCTCGGCAGACGGAAACCGTGCTCGATAAGGGTTTCTTTTCTTTTTCTGTCACCCGCCCACATCGCCTTTAGTTGCGGGATAGTGACGTGAGATTCGTCGATGAACAGGAGAAAATCTTCCGGGAAATAATCGATTAACGTATAAGGTTTTGCCCCCGGCGCCAGGCCGGCCAAATGCCGGGAGTAATTTTCTATGCCGCTGCAAAAACCGATTTCCTGCATCATCTCTATATCGTACATTGTTCTTGCCTGAAGCCGCTGAGCTTCCAGCAGCTTGGCCTGACCGCGAAGCTCGGCCAGACGCTCTTCCAGCTCGGTTTTTATACTTTCGATTGCCGAGCCGATTCTTTCGGAAGGCATGACGTAATGTTGTGCCGGATAGATAAAGACCTGGCCTTCGACGGCGAGAATGTCCCCCGAGACCGGATTGATATAGGTGATTTTATCGATTTCCTCGCCGAAGAACTCGATACGCACGGCGAAAGATTCGTAGGATGGATGCAGCTCGACCACATCGCCTCGGACTCTGAAAGTCCCTCTCTGGAAGTCGATATCGTTTCGTGAGTATTGAATGTCGGCCAGTCTTCCGAGGAGATCGTTTCTTTCCAGATGGTCGCCGACGCGGATTGCCACGACGCTGGCTTTATAATCTTCGGGCGAGCCGAGACCGAAAATGCAGGAAACGGATGCGACGATGATGCAATCGTTTCTCGTCGAGAGGCTGGTTGTCGTCGAAAGTCGCAGCCGGTCGAGGTCGTTGTTTTTCGAGGCGTCTTTCTCGATGTAAATATCCCTCTGAGGGATATAGGCTTCCGGCTGATAGTAGTCGTAATAGCTGACAAAATATTCGACTGCGTTTTCCGGGAAAAGCTCCTTGAATTCCTCGTAAAGCTGAGCGGCTAAAGTTTTATTGTGTGAGATGACCAGGGATGGCAGGTTAGAACGGGCAATGACGTTGGCCATAGTGAAAGTTTTGCCGGAGCCGGTTACGCCCATCAGTGTCTGGAACTTTTTGCCGCTGCGCAGACCTTCCACGAGCCGCTCGATTGCCTGCGGCTGGTCACCGGCCGGGTGGAACTGGTTGTTTAACTTAAATGCACCCATAAACGAGTCATTCTACCCTGTTTGGGATTGAAACTCACGAGAAATCCCAAACATGAACAATAGTTTTTAATTGACGTGTTGGTTATCAAATTATATGATTTAATGTATAAAAAATGTAAGAAGTGTCTGAGGAAAATGAAATGCTATCTTCTAAACTTATTGACATAATAAAAAAATATGCACAGGAATTTTCTGTCAAGAGTGTATGGCTGTTCGGCTCATCTCTTAAAGATGAAGATTCAGCAACAGATATAGACCTTGCGGTTGAAGGTTTGGCTCCTGAGAAATTTTTCGATTTTTATGGTCTTCTTTATTTCGAGATGCCAAAACCGCTCGATTTAATTGACCTGGAACAGAAAACTCCTATAGCCGCCTTAGTCAGAGAAAAAGGAATTCTTATATATGAGCGCTGAATCTGATTATATACAGGCCGAGATAAAAAGCATTTTGCAAACTTCAGATATGATCCAAGACTTGCTACGACATGAAGTCTTGTCGAAATACGAGACTATCGCTCTTGGAAAATTATTACAGGATATTTATACCGGCATTGAACGGATAATAAGAAACAAATTAGAATCGCAGGGTATTAAAACTGTTAAAAACCATAGCTGGCACAAAGAGATGCTTCTTGCCGCAAAAGAAAACGCGGTCGTATCACAACGGCAGTTCGATGAATTTAGAAAATTGCTTGTATTTCGTCATATGCAGATTCATGGTTACGGTTATATGCTTGACGAAAAGAGGTTGCGGGAATTGGCAGAGTTTGTGCCGGCAGTTTGCAGAGATTTTATTCAATTCATAACCGGAAGTTAGTTTTTAAGTCACTTTTCATCGATCAAAAGCACGCAGTAGTTGGTTACTCCCATCAGTGTCTGGAACTTTTTGCCGCAACGCAGACCTTTCACGAGCCGCTCGATTGCCTGCGGCTGATCACCGGCCGGGTGGAACTGGTTGTTTAAGCTGAATGTTTCCATATAAAACAGGTTATTTTAACGAACTTTCAAGCAAATCTCACGTAAATTCCAACCTTGATATTTTATATTCACTTTTAAGGTGTTATTTATGTGTGTGTTTTGTGTTGGGATGTTATTGTTGTTTTTATTCGACGGGATTGGGATAGGTAATAGCAGCAATAAGTGCCTTGCCGTATTTTTTCCAGAGAATCTCCGCATTGAGATTCGAGTCGTTTTGTTGCATCTCGAAAGTTATCGTAGGAATGCCTAATGTCTCGCCGGAGAAAGAACCGAGCGAGCCGGGACTTGCTCCGAGCTTGTTAACGGGCAAATCACAATATTTACCCATGTGGCTTGCCAGCTTTTCGCCGGGGCCGTCGTAATCGATGCAACCGTACGGCTGATGAATGCTGACGATGCGGTCTGGATTATATTGCCTGATGAGCTGTTCGATAATATATGCCTCCGGCTCGGAAAGGGGGCTAAGCCCGAATTCTTTACTGTTGATTCGATTTTGAGTGGCAAAATTCCGATTTAAGTCCACGCCGTTGGTATTGTGCCGCGTCTTTTGCGCCAGGCCGTCGGGATTGGCGACAGGCAGGAGCACTACGAAGCGATTTTTTAGCAACTCATCCAGATTCTGCCGGAGATAATTCTCCAGTTTATTTACAAGGGGCGTCCCGGCAGGTTCGTCGCCGTGAATGGTAGCGAGAATGAAGATTACTTCCGTGCCGCGACCGATTACGCTGTACATAATGGGGCGTTCTTCGACTGATGAGCCTGCAAGACGTTGTTCTATGGGCTTTTTGAGATAGGGTTGGGAAGGGCCCAACTCGGGGTAATCTACGGGCTTATAGCAGCCGGTGCAGGTTACTGCTAACAGGATACACGCTTCCAGAATGATGGTTATTCTTTTATCCACCTGAATCAGCCTCCGGAAAATAAATTGCATAGCCACCATTTTTCACTGCCGCGATTATAGCCGGAAAAGGAAAAGATTCAAATCCAAAGAAATGTATTTTTTGCTGCTTTTTGCCGGTCTGAGAACTTTCAATTGAAAAAGGTTGTGAAAAATGGAGGTTTTTGATAGCATGTTTGTTTCTAAATGACCGATAATGTGACTGTGATGAGATTTTTTGCCTTTATTTATTGGCTGAAAATCGGGATTTTTCGAGGTGAATAATGAATGTACTTTTAATTGGAAGCGGCGGACGCGAGCACGCGATTGCATGGAAACTGGCTCAATCGAAGGATTTGGATAAACTCTATATTGCTCCGGGCAATCCCGGCACAGCCCAATGCGGCGAAAATATACCTATCGGGGTAAACGATATCGATAAGCTTAGGGATTTTGCGCTGCAAAATAACGTGGGGCTGGTCGTTGTTGGTCCCGAGGACCCTCTTGCGGGGGGAATTGTCGATGTATTCGAAGATGCCGGTATCAAGGCGTTCGGTCCGGGCGGCAAAGCCGCGCAATTGGAGGCGGACAAGGCATTTGCGAAGCAATTGATGCGTTCCAGTTGTGTTTCGACCGCAGAGGCAAGAACTTTCGACAGGTTCAGCGATGCCAAGGCGTATATTGCAAGCAGGGATGAAGCGGTAGTAATAAAAGCCGCCGGTCTTGCGAAAGGAAAGGGCGTTTTTGTGTGTGATGATCCCGCGGATGGAATTCTTGCCGCAGAGCAGATAATGTGCGATAAGATATTCGGCTCGGCGGGAGATGTGATTATAGTCGAAGATAAACTACTCGGCGAGGAAGCTTCAATCCTTGCCTTTGTAGACGGACGGAATATTTATGTTATGGAATCATCGCAGGACCATAAGCCGATAGGCGATGGCGATACCGGCCCCAATACCGGCGGAATGGGTGCTTACAGCCCGGCGCCGATCGTAACCGAGTCTTTGATGAATCAGATTACTCGTGAAATTCTTGTGCCGATTGTCGATGGAATGAACCGCAACGGCACGCCGTATAAGGGTGTGCTTTATGCGGGACTTATGATTACCGCCGGCGGGCCGAGAGTGCTTGAATTCAACGTTCGTTTCGGCGATCCTGAGACCCAGCCGATTCTTATGCGGCTAAAAAGCGATTTGCTCGAGGTGCTGTTGGCCGTCTGTGACAGCACATTGGATAAAATACATCTAAAGTGGGACCCGCGTCCTGCCGTATGTGTAGTTATGTCGGCCGGCGGCTATCCGGGAGATTATGGGAAGGGGCATAAAATCACCGGGATAAAAGAGGCCGAGCAGCTCGGGGATGTCGTTGTATTTCATGCGGGTACGAAACAGGAAAATGGGGATGTTGTAACAAACGGTGGAAGAGTGTTGGGTGTTACCGCATTGGGCGGGACGATAACCGCCGCACAGGAGAAGGCATATAAAGCTGTGGGGAAGATAAAATTTGAAGGTGCTTACTACCGCCGCGATATAGCGGATAAGGCGCTCAAGGGAGCCGTGTCCTGAGAGCGTTATGAGCTTCATGTTTAAAAATGTTTGTGGCCGCGATGGCGCAAAGCAAAACTCATAAATCGAAATTCGTAAATACGATTCGCTGGCTTGTCTCTTTATTGATTTTAGCCGTGTTGTTGTGGTTTCTGTACATTTATGCCGTCAGGGCTTTGTGTCATATCGCGTTGGGGCAGATTGCAGAGCTGACTAATACGAAGATAAGTGTCGATTCGGTTGATTTCCACACCGACGGCTCGGTTTATATAGAAAATCTCGTAATACGTCCCCGCAAGAGCCAAAATGATTTCGCCGCTATTCTCGAGGCCGATAAGGTCCATGCGCGTTTTAGTCCCGGCAGTATTTTGCTGCTGCGTCCGAGGCTTCAGGTTATAGATATTAACGATTTTGTTTTTAACGCCCAGTACGATCTGGACACGGGCCGCTCTAATTTATCCGAGCTTGAAATCAAACCTCCGGAGCACAGCTTCAGCAAGATGCCCGGCATCCACCTTAACAGAGGCAGGCTTTTGTACAGCAAAATTTCTCAGGGGCGGCAGGAAGTTTCCGCCTCGATGCCTGTTCATGCGAACTTCGGGCCGGATGAAGAGTCACAACAGGGTTACGTCTTCGATATAACGACTGCAACAATGGCGTCCGGTTTCGGTCAAAGCCGTTTGACCGGAAAGTGGAAGCGGGGGCTTGTTACTTTTACGGGCGGAATTTCGTCCATGGATGTCCCTGAGCTTGAAATGGCATGGATTATAGATGTGTTGGCGGCACAGTTGAAATATGATCCGAACGACAATTTTTCTTTGGAGCTAAGGATAAAAGACCTGCAGTCGAAACGCAGCGAGTCACTGAGCAAGCTCGCTACGGCGGGGCCTCCGTTCCTGGAAAAATCCGATATTTTTACGGCCTTGCAGCTTTTTTTCGACCGTTATCAGCCTAAAGGTAATATCAATGTCGATATCGATGTTACCGGAAATCTGAACAGGCTTAATGAGAGTACTTTAACCGGGAGGGTTGATTGTAAGAATGTTGCATTTGTTTTTTCTGATTTCAAATACGCGATTGAAAATCTGACCGGACAGATAGATTTCACCAGGGAGGGTGTGACATTCAGCGATCTCGCCGGCAGGCACGGCGATGTGAATCTTATTTTTGACGGTTGGTATCGTGCTTTCGGCCCGGACAGGAGTTATGAGGTTGGAATTACCGGCGACAGGCTGCCTTTGGATAGTGATTTGTACGACGCACTGAACGAAAAACAGAGAGATTTTTGGGATTTGTTTTCGCCGGTTGGTTATATATCGGTGGATTTGAAGTTGAGCCGATCTTCAGGGATGGACAGACGTGTTAGCCTGGAAACGGGATTAGACGGAGTAGATGCCGTGTATCGGAATTTTCCGTATCCGTTGAAAAACCTGTCGGGAAAGATGTTGTTTGACCGGGACGGCATAAAATTTTCAGATGTAATTTCACAGGAGGATGAACGGAAAATAATTTTGAACGGACGGATAAAAACCGCCGGGAGCAATATGCTGTCGTACGATATTCTGGTCGATGTCGGTCATATCCCCCTTGATTCTGTTTTGGAAGATGTTTTGCCGGAAAATCAGAAAAGATTTTATCAGAAATATAATCCCTCCGGTTTCGCCGACGGCTGGATAAAAGTTCTTGCACAGGACGGACAGCCTGTCGATTTCATCGCGAATTTGTCTTTTTCGGAAGCTTCGTTGAATTTGGACAAACTTGCGGCTGACGTAACCGACATATCGGCGAGGGCCGTATTTACCCCGGACTCGATAGATGTTAAAGAATTTGCCGGCATGTATGGTGAAAGCCCCGTTCGTATGATGGGGCATTTTCAACCTGTCCGGGACATGCAGGTATTGTATGTCATGGCATTAAGTCTTGAGCAGATACAGTTCAACGAGGATTTGCTTGGACTTTTGCCCGAGTCGCTGAAAAAAGTGGTCTCCGAGTTAAAGCCCGCCGGCAATGTGGATATTGTTGCCGAGCTGAATAAATTAAATGTAATCGAATCACCGGAATACAGGGTGACTGTGCATTGTCTCGATAACAGTATTAATTTGCCGGATTTTCCGAATCCGCTGAGAAATATTACAGGGGGCCTGGTAATAGATTCGGACGGCGTGGAATTCGATGATGTTCTGCTGTCAATATGTGATATCGACCCGGCGGCGGAAATCATTGCCGCAGTAAACCTGGATGGTGAAATGTATTTGGATGACGGCGTATTGTCCGGGGCTTCTCTTCGGTTTACCGCCGACGATATATCCTTCGATGAAAGACTCAAGCAGATTATACCTCATGCCGGCGATCTTTGTGATAAACTTTTGCCTGTGGGAAGTTTTGCTTTGGATTTTAACGATGTTCGTATTCGATTCGGGGAAAACGGGCAAAAGTTTGTGGATTTTGCCGGTGAAATTATTCTCGATGATTGCGGATTGAATGTATCCGGCGCCGATATCGAATTGGATTTGAAATTGAAAACGCAGGGTATGTACCAGACCGAGGGCGGTTTATGCCGGTGCCGGGCTTCTATAGACGGGGGGCGAATCAGAATTCAGGAAAAAACATTGACCGACATGGAAGCGAATATTTTTTATGACCCGAACCAGCGGAAATGGTTTACGGAGAAATTTATTTCCGATTGCTACGGTGGTAAAACGACCGGCAAATTCGAGTTGGTACTGTCGGACGATGCATGTATGGAACATGTGCTTCAGATTGCTTTTGACAATGTTGATTTGAAGCAGTATCTCGCAGATGCCAATCTTGCATGTGCAGGTGACAACAACTATAGCAGCGGCAAAATGAGCGGATCGCTGAGTATAAACACACGTGTTACCGGTGAGTCGTCCCGTATAGGCTCGTTGAGACTTACTATAAAAGATATGCAGGTCGGGAAACTTTCTCCGATAGGAAAGCTTTTGCAGGTCCTGAACCTTACCGAGCCGAAGGATTACGCTTTCGACCGGATGTTTGTCGATTCCTATATTAAGGATAACCGCCTTTTTGTAGAGAAGCTCGATTTGTCCGGCAAGGGTATCGCATTTTACGGTTCCGGGTGGATGGATTTGGTAAACCGTAATATAAATCTGGCTCTGACGGCGAGAGGACGTCGGCTTGCCACGGACGACCCTTCAATTTTGCAGTCTCTTACAGAAGGGCTTGGCCAGGCGGTCGTTCGTATAGATATCACGGGTAATTTCGACAATCCCGTGGTAACTACTAAGACCCTGCCTGTTCTCGAAGAAACCCTTCAGATTCTCGGAACAAGGTCAAAAGCATCCGATTGAGATTAATATGCAAATCAGATTTTTGTGTTTTGTCTTTTTACTTGTTATATTTTAAATGTTTTAGAGAAGTGGGGAGAGGTTGTACCTGTTTGTAAAATTGCATTCCAGCTCGGACCGGAAAAATGGCAGCCCAATTCTGAGAAGAAACGACGTATTTCATTAGACCATAATTTGTTTGCCATCTTGAATCAAGGGGAGGCAAATATGAGTATTAAACAAACAAAAAGCCATATAAAAGACCTGAAAAAGGAGCTTAAAACCGTGAATCAGGCGAACGATTTGCGGCTTCTCAAGCTGTTTGTATTGATGATTTTGCTTGCGGCAGTGGCGGCTTTGATTCACGGAAGAATAAACTTTTTCATGTTATAGCACAGAGTTGGTGCGTTGTTTTGGTCTGTCGGTTTTCTAAAGCTGATTTGTCTTTATGAGCGGCAACTGTTTCTGCATGAAGGCTTGCTCGTAAGGCTTATTAGGCCCGACGTAGAGTCTTTGCATGCGCTGTGGTTAGCCGTCAAGGATTTCTTCATCGGCCTGACGCCAGGCCGGATCGACGATACATAAGAATTCCAGTTCGGAGCTGCCTGTGTTCTCAATGAATTGCACTGCATTCGGTGGGATGTAAACCGCGCATTGAGGACCGACTTCGAATGATTTGTTATCGATATGCATGAGGCCCTGTCCGGAAAGGATATAATATACCTCGCTCGTTTGAAGCCGGTGCGGCCTGGTTTTCCGGCCGACGGTGATTTTTGCGTGAGCGAGGCTGTAGCGAATCTTTGCATCCATTTTGTCCGGATGTAACAGCTCGCGGAGAGTCGAATCATCACCGGCGGTGAATTCCCGGCAGTCTTTCAGATATTTGACAAACATAATTATTATTCCAGGAGAATAGAGCTTTCTCTAAAGAAGGTTCCTGCCACACAGGCGGTTAGAAGACAGGCTAAAGTCGCCGCTATAAGTGCGCGGATTGCGACCGAACCGATGTTCCGGGCTTTCGCCGGCGCCAGAGCGCAGATACCGCCGACAAAAATCGCCATCGAGGCAAAATGAGCGAATCCGCATAACGCATAAGTTGTAATCACGGCCGAACGTTCGTGCTGCAAGAGCTTCTGCTCTAAAGCCGTGGCCAGGTCCTTGTAAGAAACGACCTCGGTGACGATAAGACGCTCTCCGATTATTTTTGAAACTACTCCGGCATCCGACGGCGGGACGCCGAGGATCAATGTAATCGGGTAGAAAAGATAGCCGCAAATCGCTTTTAACGACCACTGGCCTTCGATTCCGAGGAGGGGATTTATTTTCGCCCCCAGTGCCCACAACACCAAATCCACAAGCGCCACCAGGCCTAAAACGGCAATAAGCAGCGCGGCAATTCCGACAATCATTTTTACGCCGGAATTCGCTCCGTTTATAATCGCTTCAAAAAGGCTCTTTTCCCTTTCGTAAAACGGATTGACCTGCACGCCCAATGTTTCAGGTTTTTCGCCTTCCGGCAGAAGAATTTTTGACATAACAAGCGCCGCCGGAGCAGACAGCAGGGATGCCGAGACTAAATGTCCGGCGATTGTTGGAAATACACTCTGGAGGCTAAGAACATACAAAGCCAGAACGCTGGATGCGATTGTAGCCATTCCCGCGGTCAAAATAGTGCAGACTTCGGAGCGTGTCATCCGGCTGAGATACGGTTTGACCGTCAGTGTGGATTCTATCCCGACGAAGATATTGCTGGCGACGACTAACGATTCGGCGCCGGAGATTTTCATTAGTTTTGTAAATATGTAAGCAAATGCCTTTATGATTCGCTGCATAATTCCACAGAAATATAGAATCGCTATAAGGGCGGAGAAGAAAATGATGGTGGGAAACGACTGAAACGCCAGGATGAAACCGACGGATTTTTCGCCGGAATCGTTGACCTGTCCGGGCGGCAACGCGAGCGGGCCGAAAACGAACTTTGTTCCCGCCGATGCGGAATCGAGGACTTTGACGACTATCTCGTTGACGATAATAAAGAAATTTTTTCCCGCGGGTATGACGAAAATAAAAAGAGCAATCGCCATTTGCAGCCCGATTCCCCAGAAGATGACCCTCCAGTTCATATTCTTTCTGTCCGCCGAGAGAATCCAGGCTATGCCTAATAAAATAAATATTCCCGAGAAGCTGACAAGATTATATATATCCATAAACACCGGCCCTAACGTATCCTTAAGATTCCCGGAGACTTTCAGGAATTTCGTATTGCTAATACATTAGACAAAATTGTTCAATCCGTCAACTACGAAGCTATTCGGCGGATTTTGATTTCATTAATTGTAATGCGGCGATTTTTTCTATTGAAACGGCGGAAATTCATCGTCTCTGAAATGTCTCGCAATGCAGGTAAAAAACTGTTATAATCCTGCGTTTGGTTAAACGAAGGGAATATTTTGAAAGAGAAATTATCGGGCAGGTTTATCGTTCTTGATGGGCCGGACGGCTGCGGCAAAAGTACGCAGGCCGAGCTTTTGGTCAATTGGCTCTCTGAGCGGGGCGTTACTACGAGCCGCTTCCGCGACCCGGGCGATACCGATATCGGCGAAAAAATAAGGGAAATTTTGCTGAATCCCGAACATCTTTCAATGAGCACTCAAACGGAAGTGTTGCTTTATATGGCGGCAAGGGCACAGCTTTGGATTGAAAAAATCGCTCCGGCACTGCAAAAGGGACACTGTGTCGTTCTCGATCGCTGGCTCTCGAGCACGTGCGCCTATCAGGGCTGGGCGGGGCGATTCGGAATGGACAAGGTTATCGATATTGCCACAGATTGCCTTGAGCGAATCTGGCCCGATGTGACGATTATTCTGGATGTGGATCTGAAAACCGCTCAGCAGCGATTGAATCGGCAGTTGGACAGGATGGAATCAAAGTCGGACGGCTATCATAAAAAGGTACGCGATGGTTTTTTGAAATTGGCCGGGCAGCGAGAGGATTTTTATATCGTTGATGCCGGCAGGAAACCTGAGACGGTTCATCAGGATATTTTGCAGCTTATCTCGGAAGTGAGTTTTAAATAAATGTCATTCGAAGATATTTTCTGTCAGGATAAAGCAATCGACCTTTTGCAAAGGGCGTTTATCGGCGGCAAAACCGCTCACGCCTACATTTTTGCCGGACCAGAAGGTATCGGTAAATTCAAAACGGCGCGCGAATGGGCCAGGCTGCTTCTTTGCCATGAGCCTTTTATAGAAAATGATTTTGCCGAGAGCTGCGGCGAGTGCCGGTCGTGCCGGCTCTTTGATACCGGCTCGCATCCGGACTTCAACCATATCTACAAGGAATTGCGTGAATACACCAAAGACGGAAAAGGAAAAGCCCCGCCTGTGGATTTGCCGATAGATGTCGTTCGTGAGTTTTTAGTTGAAAAGGTATCGAGCAGGCCGAGCGTCTCGCAAAGAAAAATATTTATCGTCGGCGAGGCCGAAAAGCTCAATGTTCACTCGCAGAACTGTCTTTTAAAGGTTTTGGAAGAACCGCCGCTGTATTGTTGCATTGTTCTGCTCTGTACAAGGTTGGATGATCTTTTGCCGACCACGAAATCGCGGTCTCAGATAATCCGTTTCGGGCCGATAAGCGTCGATAGAATCGTCGAAACTCTCAGCGAGATGGGGCTTGACGAAAGCCGTGCCGGATATTTCTCACGTCTTGCGGACGGAAGCATCGGCAGGGCGTGTCGATGGGCAGAGCTGGAGTTGTCGGATGCGAACCTTTACCAAACCAAGAAAGAGCTTGTGAGTATGCTGGCCGGATACGAATACGGCGAGGTTCTGTTTTTAGCCGATGAGCTTTTGAGTAAGGGCAAAAAAATCGCCGCAGTCTGGGCCGACCTTGACAAGACAACAAGCAAAACGGATATATCCCGGCGAGCGTTGAAGACTCTCGTACAGGTAGTCATATCGGCGTTTCAGGATGCAATGAAGCTGAATTTAATCCCGGCGGATGAAATAGTGAATTTCGACCAGAATAAGCAGATAGAAAAGCTCTCGCGGCGGTTCGATACCGAACAATGCGCGGAAAAAGTGGCCTACTGCTATCAAATGCTTAACTGGATCGATTCCAGCGTTAACGAGCGGCTTATTTTCGAACATCTGTTGTTATCCCTGGCGGATTCTGATACAATGGTGGCTGATAATGCTGTTAACTTATAGGATATGTATTCAGGATTTTTTAAATGTCGAATTCCTCTGAAACAAAGCAAAAACAGCTAAAGAACGTCAAATATATGCTGGTTCGTTACGGCAGGATGAATTCTTTGGCTTTTTTCGAGCATCATGAGACCGAGATACCGAAATTGTGCTCTCGCGTCGTTATAAAGACCGAGAGAGGTCTCGAATTGGGTTATATCGTCGGACAGTTGAACTCTTACAGGGGCGGGCAGTTCAAATTAAAGGAAAGCCAGATTAAGGAATATTTCGACAATAGCGGGATTGATTTCTGTCCGTCTTATGCCGGCAAATTTGTCCGCTACGCAACAGCCGATGATATAAGCGAAGAAAGGCATCTGCGAAAGATAGTGCAGGAAGAAATAGATTGCTGCAGGCGTATCGTAAAAGAGATGAATCTGCCGATGAAGATAGTGGACGCCGAGCATGTATTCGGCGGAGAACGCATTATCTTTTATTTTATGTCCGACGGGCGGGTGGATTTTAGGGATCTTGTGAAAAGGATTGCGCAGGAATATCAGACAAGAATCGAAATGCGCCAGATCGGCTCGCGCGACGAGGCAAAGCTGCTTGGTGACGTCGAAAGCTGTGGGCAGCAATGTTGTTGCCAGCGGTTTCTGAAGCTCCTAAAGCCGGTGAATATGCGGATGGCGAAAATGCAGAAGGCCACGCTCGATCCGGCGAAAATATCCGGATATTGCGGCAGGCTTAAATGCTGCCTGCGGTACGAAGACGAAACATACAACGAGCTGAAAAGACGGTTGCCGAAAAAGAATACTAAAGTAAAAACAGCCCAGGGCCAGGGAAAAGTTGTGGATTCGCAGATTTTGACGCAGCTTGTTGTAGTCGAGTACGAAAACGGTGACAAAGAGGCTGTTGACGTCGAAGAGATTGAAATAATCAGCACATCTTCGCCCAGGCGAAATAAACAGGAAGATGACAGTAAGAACAACAAAAAGAACGACGAGCAAAACGACAAGAACGGTGAGAACCAGTAGTCTTCAGGGAAGAAATATGCCACGGAAAATAGTTGTAACCTCGGCTTTGCCTTATGCTAACGGCCCCATACATTTAGGTCATCTCGTGGAATATCTCCAGACCGATATCTGGGTGCGTTTCCAGAAGTTGTGCGGCAATCAGTGCTTTTATTTCTGCGCAGACGATACTCACGGCACTCCCGTTATGATAAGCGCTCGGGCGGCGGGAATTACCCCGCAGGAATTAATTAACAATGTTCATAAGGAGCATAAGGCGGATTTCGACGCTTTTCATATAGAATTCGATAATTATTACTCGACCCACTCTCCTGAGAACCGCTATTTCAGCGAGCTTATCTTCAATCGTTTGAATGCCGCCGGTTCCATCGTCAGGCGGGACGTGGAGCAGGCTTATTGTGAGAGCTGCAAGATGTCACTGCCGGACAGATTCATTCGCGGCACTTGCCCTAAATGCCACGCCGAGCACCAGTACGGCGATTCCTGTGAGGCTTGCGGCACGACATACCGGCCTTCGGAGCTGATAAATCCGTATTGTGCGACCTGCCGGAGCACGCCGGTTCTGAAAACTTCCGAGCATTATTTCTTCAGGCTCGGCGATTACGAGCGGCAGCTTAAGGATATGATTGCCGCTGGATATACGCAGGCTTCGGTCGCTAACAAGCTCGACGAATGGTTCAATGCGGGACTGAAGGACTGGGATATATCTCGCGACGGGCCGTATTTCGGATTCAATATACCGGGCGAGGAAAACAAATTTTTCTACGTCTGGTTAGATGCGCCGATTGGTTACATGGCTTCGGCGAAAAATTACTGCGACTCCCACGGGCTCGATTTCGAGCGGCTTTGGCCTCTGAGCAGCGAGCAGGCCGGTGACGGGTACGAGCTGTATCATTTCATCGGCAAGGATATTATGTATTTCCATGCCCTTTTCTGGCCGGCAATGCTTATAGGCTCCGGCATAAAAGTGGCGAACAAGCTTTTCGTTCACGGCTTTCTGACCGTAAACGGCGAGAAGATGAGCAAGTCACGCGGCACTTTCATAAAGGCCTCCACATATATAAAACACCTGGATCCGGAGTATCTGCGATACTACTACGCGAGCAAGCTGTCCGATACCATCGATGACATAGATTTGAAGACCGAGGATTTTATCAATAAAATTAATTCCGATTTGGTGGGTAAATTAGCGAACCTTGCCTCTCGCTCCGGCAAAATGCTGACAAAAAAGCTCGACTCACAGCTTGGCCGGCTGGACGAGGGCGGACACGAATTGATAAAGATACTTGTCGCTGCGGCTCAGAAAATCAGCAGTGACTATGAGAGTCTTAAATATGCCTCGGTAATTCGCACGGTTACGGCGCTTGCCGACCAGGCCAACAGGTATGTCGAGCAGAATCAGCCCTGGGTGACGATTAAGACCGACCCGGAAAAGACGCGGACGGTATTGACCGCCGTAATCAATGCGGTTCGAGTTTTGACAATTTATCTAAAAGCCGTTCTTCCGAAATATGCCGAAAGGGTAGAAAAATTCATGAACGTTGAGAATTTGGATTTCTCGTCGCTGGAGACGGTGCTTGAAGATCACAGGATAAACGATTTTGAAAGATTAGTAGAAAGAATTGAGCAAGAGCAGGTGAATGCGATGATAGAAGAAAGCAAAGACAGCCAGGGCGGCAAACCGAGTGCAACTCCATCGGCTGAGCCGCTAAAGCCGGAATGTACGATCGAGGATTTTGCCAAAATCGACCTTCGTATTGCGAAAGTCACAAAAGCCGAAAAGGTCGAAGGAGCCGACAAGCTGCTGCGGCTGTTTCTGGATGTCGGCGGTATGGAAAAAACCGTTATGGCCGGTATAGCGACCGCGTATAAGCCGGAGGATTTGACGGGTAAAATCGTCGTTTTGCTTGCCAATCTCAAGCCCCGTCAGATGAAGTTCGGTCTATCCGAAGGTATGATTCTGGCTTCGGGCGAAGGCGGCAAAGATATATTCATGCTCACCGCCGATTCCGGCGCCAAGCCCGGACAAACGATTCACTAAATGAAGGATATCTAAGCCGGATTACCTATTTCGAAAAAGAAGCATTTTTTCTTGCAAAAATGTTGTGTTTTAGTTAGGCTGTATTAGTCAAATAATACAGAAATAAGCGGCGGGCATACACCGTATGTTATTAGAAATCGACCATCATTGCGGGATACCGATTTATCGGCAGATAATCGACCGGATACGTCGGCAAATAATGGCCGGACAAATCCAGGAGGGAAGGCGGCTTACTTCCGTGAGAGAGCTTGCCGCTCAGCTTCGCGTAAATCCAATGACAGTCAGCAAGGCTTATGCAATGCTGGAATCTGAAGGATTGCTTGAAAGGCGACGCGGGGTAGGATTGTTTGTGGCGAAGTTGTCGAGTGCTTATAAAGATCAAAAGCGGCAAATAATTCTTGAAGAGATATTGAAACAGGTTGTGGTATCGGCGGTGCAATTTGGCGTTTCGGAAAAGAAAATAAAAGAGATAACGTCAGAACTGTACAAAAAATATAAGCCATAAAAGAGGAAAGGAATAATGAACAGTGACAAACCGATAGTTCAGATTAGAGGGCTTTGTAAAAAATTCTCGAAGGTAATAGCTCTTGATAAAGCCGATTTGGATATATATCCGGGATGTATTGTAGGGCTGCTCGGAGCCAATGGGGCGGGAAAAAGCACGCTTCTGCGGCATATAATCGGATTGTATCTTCCGGATTCGGGCCAATGTAGTACCTTTGATTGTGAAGCGGAAAAACTCGGCCCAAGAGAGCTTGGCAGAATAGGTTATGTTCATCAGGAGGGCGAACTTCTCGAATGGATGAAGGTCAGGCAGCTAATAAGATATGTCGCCGCTTATTATCCGAACTGGAATATGGAGCTTGAGCAGCGTTATATCGCCGAATTCGATATTTCAATAAATTCGAGGGTCGGCAAGCTCTCACCCGGCGAAAGGCAGAAACTCGCTATACTTTTGGCGATTGGTTTCGATCCTGAGCTTTTGATTCTCGATGAACCGGCATCGGCGCTTGATCCGGTGGCTCGTGCGAATTTCCTGAATCTGATGCTTGAGATTATCCAGGATGAGACAAGAGCGATAATTATCTCCTCTCACATACTAAGTGACGTTGAAAAGATTATGAACCGGACGGTGATTATGAAAAAAGGGCGGATTATCTGTGATAGCGATTTCGATGAGCTTCTGGAAAAATACTGCCGCATACGTATTAGTATAGGCGGTGGAAAGTTGCCTGAAAACCTGCCTTTTACGGATATAATAAACTCTCAGCAAGGTGACGGCCAGGTAATATTTACGATTCGCAATACTCCGAAAGAGACGATTGAGCAGTTAGCGGAGAAACTTAAATGTGAAATTGAAATCCAGCCGCTGCCATTTGAAGAAATTTACAGGATTGAAGTTAGTTGAGCAAAAGTATATCCGGGAGAGAAAATGAGTATTCTTACCGCCAACTTAAAGCAGCTTTACCAGCGCCGAGGTTGTTGGTTTGCCTATGCTTTTTTTGTTTTTTTTAATTTGCCATATTTGTTTATGGAATTTGAAGAGTTAAAAAAAGAGTGGGCATTTGTATTTCTATTGTCTTTGATGTGGTTTTATTTAATTGGAATATTAGTGATGTCGATGCAAAGAGAAATTCTTAGCAAGCCATTTATTTTTTGCCTGCCAAATCATAGGACAGTTATATGGAAGTTCATAATGATTGTGGGAGTGGCAGTCAGTTTGTTGTTTTCTATATTTTTTATTAATTTTTATTCTGAACTTGATTTATGGCAATTGCTTCCAGTGGTATTTTCAGGATTCTCTATTTTATTAACTTTTTATTTATTGGGAGTATGCTTTGCTCTTCCAAGAGGTAAATGTGAAACTTGGGGAATATTTGTTCCATTAATTCTTCTTCTTGGAATGTTCTATGGTATTCATGACATTTTCGTCATATGTATTGAGTGGATTCCTGCTTTTTTTATCATAAGCAGTATTTTAATTATTGTTTTAGCATGGAGATTATTGAAAGATGATAGTATCGCAAGACGATTCTATTCTAAGACTGTAATTGGTTTTTTTGATGCTTGTGATGGTGTTAAGATTCAGAGAAAGCGTCAGGCCATAATGGCAGAAAAAGGGGAAAGAGAATATGAAACCAATCCTAAGGTTGAGCGGTATTTTCTTAAACACATGCAAAAATGCGATTCCTTTGGGATGGGGCGCTATATATGGGGTAGTTTGTACGCAAGATGGGGAAAACCTAAGAATGGATTTAGTATTTTAATATTAGTTTTTTTCTTAGTTTTGGTTTTTTTAGGTTACTCGAAAGTCTCGTTTATTCTCTTTCTTTTTGGTTCAACTACTGTTTATACTAATATACCTCTTTATTCAAATATGTTGATTTTCGGTGGGAGAAAAGAACGATTTGCTACGACAATAATAATGGTTATTACAAATATGGTTCTGGTTACGGCTATCTGCACAATTTTGGCCGCTTTTTCGATATTGATAGAAAGTATTATGCCTGATGTTACTCTGTATGGGAAAATCTTTTCTTTTCAGGCTGTTGATATTCGATTATTTTTTATTCCTTTGTTTTTGATACCGATTGCATCAATTTTTAATCTTGTTTTCTATTATCGATATTCTTTCTTGGTTGGGACATTCAATATGCTGTTGTTTATGACTATGAGTTTCATAATTATTTTAATAACTAAGCAGCATATTGGATTATCCATAGATAAGATGGTAATTTATATACCGAGGCCAGAGGTTATTGTAATATTGTTATTTTTAAGCTGGTCTTTATTTTTGGCAATCTTGAAATATATTTGTGATAGAAGGCCGCTGGTGAGATAGGACTGGTTATAAAGATTAATAATGTTCGGTTTCGATGGTATGGGGGAGTTTTTCGAGGGGGCAGGAGGGGCATTTCGCTTTCGGCTTGCAGAATTCGTAGCCGGTTCTGACTATCAAGGCGTGGAATTCATTGTAGAGAGGCACTTCCTGCGGCAGATTCGATTCGAATAAATCTCTTAGTTGCTCGTAATCCGCGTCCGGCTCGATTAGCTGATGGCGAATGGCGATTCTGGCGGTATATGCATCGACTACGAATATTGGTCGCTCGTACGCGTACAGTAAAATCGAATCGGCGGTTTCACGACCGACGCCTTTGACTGATAGAAGCTCGGCTCTCAATTGCTCGGTATTTACATCTTCAAGGTTTGTCAGATTGCCTTCGTAATTATCAAAAAGCCAGGTCAAAAAGCTCCTGAGACGTTTTGCCTTTATATTATAATAGCCGGCGGGGCGGATAAGCTCGGC
>JAFGBG010000150.1 GCA_016933295.1 Sedimentisphaerales bacterium
GCCAGCGCCCGCCCGATTCCAACCGGCTTGAGACTTGTTTTCAAATGCAGCTTATTTGCCGGTATGACAAGCCGACCGGCGGCCAGCTCATCGCGAATAACCGCCGCATCGACATTTTCGGCGTCGGCAACAAATTTGACCTGGTCGCTGATTGTGCCGGATTGGGCAATTTGTAACTGAGTTGCCATTATAATAATCCTGTCCTAAAAATAAAAAATCGCTTCACCATAAGGCCTCTTGCTTAACTGCCTACGAAGCGATTCGTCTCAAACTCGTCAAGTTTTCATTATAAAAATCACTTTCCTACGCAGGCATTAGCGCCAATATAGCGATTATCCTGATCAGGTTCAAAGGGTTTTCTCTCAGACCGGATTTCTCCGGCCACCCCATAGTGAACTACCTGCATTATAGCCTATTGTTCACAACATGCAAGGATATATTCGACAAAATACTGTGTTTGCCTTGCAAAAATCAATATCCGGCAAACATATTATATTTGATACAGCACAAAACAGTGTTACAATGAAACCGTCTTAATATCAGATTAAACGACTATAACCTTAAACAGAAAAGGGGATATGAAAATGAATTTAAGACAAATCATAATCCTATTGACGGCGGCTTTCATCTTAATCGGTTGTTCCGAAGATTCACAAACCACGCATTCGCAACAGGCGACTCTCAAAAGCGGCAATTTCTCTGTTCTCGATTTAAACGGTCGGCCCCTGGCACTTTCTCTGAGTAAATCGGAATTTCAGGAAAAATTCCCTCAGCTCTATCAGGACTACGAAAAAGCAATTGCAAATGAAGATATCACCTCAGATGCCTCTTTGACGACGCCAAAAACCGAAATCTTAAAATAAAGAAAAAACCGCTCTGAAAAAACTATTTCTTCCCCGATTCTGTAATCTTTTCTTCCAAATCGTCGATATTAAATCCTTCGGCGACGACAATGTGCCGCTTATCTGTCAAAACCAACCAAGACAGAGATTTAACACCCCAGGTAAATTTAACCTTATCGGAATCGCCTTCTATCGTTCCAACCGGAAAGGAAATGTTGTTTTCTTTAATCCATTCATCGAGCTTTGCCTGTCCGCCTTCGGCGGCTGTTTCCATCCACCAGTTGAAACTGGTGGTATTGAAATCGTAAGAATAAAAGCGGCAACTGCCGCCGGCCTTGCGGCAAAAAACGCTCAACCTGTGAAATGCGGGATTTTAGCCTATCTCGTAGGGCCGGTGGGGACATTTGGCGGTCAGGACCCAGCTACCGGTCTTAGTGACAAGGACGTCGTCCTCGATGCGCACGCCGATTTTGCCGGGGATGTATATGCCCGGCTCGATAGTCAGAATCTGGCCCGCCTTGAGTGTCCCTTTGCCATCGGGCTTGAGGAAGGGATTCTCGTGGATTTCCAGACCGAAGCCGTGTCCCGAGCCGTGACCGTAAACGGGCAAACCGCTTTCGGCGATTACTTTTCTCGCCGCGGCGTCAACTTCTATCATATCGGCGCCGTCTTTCATAATTCCAATCGCGGCGGCCTGGGCGCGCTCTACAACGTCATAAACCTTTTTATAAAAAGCAGTCGCCCCGCCTATACAAAAACACCTGGTCAGGTCACTGCGATAACCTTCGTATTCGGCGCCGAAGTCGATAAGCACGGAATCCCGTTTTTTGAGTTTTCGTTTCCCCGGCTGATGATGGGGACGCGAGGCGTTCGGGCCGAAGGCGACAATTGTCTCGAACCCGTTTTTTGCCCCGAGCTTTTTCATCTGGAAATCGAGCATACCGGCCAATTCGCTCTCGGTGACGCCCGCCCTGATATAAGGCTTAGTCAGCGCCAGAGCCCGCGTCGAAATCGATATGGCGGTTTTAATTTTTGCCGCCTCGCCGGTGTCTTTGTCGGCGCGAATGTCCTCGACAATGCTCGATACCGCTTTCAGCCGGACTTTGAGAGCTTTTTTCAACTGCTCGTACACGGCGACGGACGAGGACTTCTCGACGGCAAAATTCCGCAGCGATTTTTTCTTTCCGGCGATTTTCGCAACCGCCGCCGCAAGCGAATCTCCGCGTTCGACAATTTTGCAGTCTATGCACTCTTTTTCCGCCTGCTCGGTGTACCTGCTGTCGGTGACAAGATAAACTTTGCCTCCGATAATTACCGCCCAGCTGTCATCGCCCATAAAACCGGTCGTGTAGGTCACGTTCGCGCGTTTGGTCAATATAAGGCAATCTAATCCGTGGCTTTTCAACTGCCGCCCTATCGCACGGATGCGTCTTCTGATGGTTTCGCTATTCATTCGTACATTTCTCCTAACTGTCTCGAAGCAACAACACAAAACGACCGAAATATATCAATGATTAACAGCATTCGGCAAAAAAATAAAGCATTTTTTCCCCGAATGTTTGGCTTTGTCCCCCTTTGTTTCTTATACTTTCACTGGACGCAAGACTCGCCGAGGGAGAGGCTGGTAGTTATGAAAAGTTTCGCCGGCCCTTGATGTTTTCCGCAAGGGGAAGACTGTTCCTACAATCAAACTTTTTCTAAGGAAGGACGGCATTCAGCCGTCCTTTTTTTATTCCTTGTTAGATTCGACTTCGGTCATTACAATAGGGCGATTTTTATCAGGATATAA
>JAFGBG010000151.1 GCA_016933295.1 Sedimentisphaerales bacterium
CCAAATGAAAATACTCGGTATCGATCCGGGTTTGCAGGTCTGCGGATATGCCTGTCTGGAAACGGATGGTGATATTGTCAAATTGATTGAGGCGGGCGTTTTTGCCACTCCGCACGACCTTGAGCTGGAGCGGCGTTTAGACAGGATCGCCTCGGATACAGGTGAAATCCTGAACAGTTTCAAACCCGACGTCGTGGCGGTGGAGGAATTATACTCACATTATGCCCATCCCAAGACTGCGATATTGATGGGGCACGCAAGAGGTGTTATACTGCAAAAATGTGCCGAGGCGGCGATTGAGGTCAAAAGCTTCAGCGCGACTCGTATAAAAAAATCTATTACCGGCAACGGCAGGGCGTCAAAGGAACAGGTCCAGAGAACGATACAAACGATTTTGTTTCTGCCGAAGCTGCCCGAGCCGCACGACGTGGCCGATGCAATCGCCGCGGCGCTTTGCTGTGCGAATTCGGCGAAAATTACGGATGTGGAAAAGATTCGCGTTTAGCCGATTATTGAGTTCGGAACTATGATTGCTCAGATTGAAGGAAAACTTATAAAACTCGATTCCGATTCGTGTCTTGTGCAGGTCGGAGCCGTCGGTTACGAAGTCATGCTGCCCGGCTATTGTGTGAGTGCTCTGTCAGGCAGGGTCGGTTCGGAAGTCACTCTCTGTACGATGGAATATTACGAAGGTACGCTGGGTGGCGGAAATCTTATCCCGCGAATGATCGGCTTCTTGAATGGCAGTGAGAGGGATTTTTTCACCAAATATACCAGCGTCAAGGGTATGGGAATCAAAAAAGGCCTGCGCTCTTTGAGTATCCCTATCGCCACGATTGCCTCGGCGATTGAAAACGGCGACGACAAGACGTTGATGTCGCTACCGGCGGTGGGCGGAAGGATGGCCCAGCAGATTATCGCCGGGCTTCGCGGCAAATTGCAAAGCTTCGCCGCAGGAGCCGAAACCGGCGTTCGCTCGGAGGCCGGATTTAAGCCCTTCCAGATAGAAGCGCTCGAGATTCTCATCGCCTGGGGCGAAAAGAGGGCCGAAGCGATGGAGCTTATCGAGCTGGCTCGCGAAAGACATCCCAATATAAGCTCGGCCGAGGCGCTCGTGCCGCTCGTATATAGATTGAAACAAGGTGTAGAAGTTTAAAAAGCAAAATCAAAACGCAAAATGTAAAAAGTAAAATTGAGGAAGTCATTGCCGCGAAGCGGCAATTCCATAATTTTTATTTTTAATATTTAATATTTTATTTAAAAAAATGGCAATAGGCAGAATCATAAGCGGACAATCACTGAACGAGCAGGAAGAAAGTTTCAACGTCTCACTGAGGCCGAAGTTTTTGGCCGAATGCGTTGGCCAGCTCAACGTCAGGGAAAAACTTGCAATCGCCATACAGGCGGCCCGGCAAAGGTCCGAGCCTTTGGAGCATATCCTCTTTTATGGCCCGCCGGGACTGGGCAAGACTACCCTGGCGAACGTTGTGGCCAACGAAATGGAAGCGAAGATTCGATGCTCCTCCGGCCCGGCTCTCGCAAAGGCCGGTGACATCATGGGGCTTTTGAGCAATGTCAATACCGGTGACGTCCTTTTTATCGACGAGATTCACCGGCTCAGTACGCCTGTGGAAGAATTTATTTACCCGGCGATGGAAGATTTCAAGGTCGATTACACCGTTGACAGCGGCCTGCACGCCAAGACCATAAATTTCCCGCTCAAGCATTTTACTCTGGTCGGCGCCACGACGCGAGCGGGGCTGCTCAGCGCGCCGCTTCGCAGCCGGTTCGGAATGTTATATCATCTGGATTTTTATACCAGTGAAGATTTGACCGAGATTTTAATGCGTTCGGCTAAACTTCTCGATTTGCAGTACGAGGACGGTACGCTCGAATTAATTGCCGCATGTTCACGCGGCACGCCCAGAGTGGCGAACCGCCTGTTAAAGCGGGTGCGTGACTATGCCCAGGTCAAAGGCACGGGCGTTTTGAGCAAGGGCATTGTCGAAAGCTCGCTCAAAATGGAAAGAATAGATCCGTTGGGTTTGGACGAACTTGACAGAGCTTTTCTGCGTGCGCTTGTCGAAGTCTATGACGGCGGCCCGGCTGGAATCGAGGCAATCGCCGCTACTTTAGGCGAAGAAAGAGACACGCTCGAGGACGTTGTCGAGCCGTATCTTTTACAGATAGGTTTTTTGCGCCGAACAAAACGCGGCAGAGAAATCACCACCCAGGCCTGCCGACACTTGGGCCTCAAACCGCATAAGAAAAAAAACGCCCCCGGCCAGCCGGAACTTTTTGAGAAGCCTGAACAATAGTCAATTTTATTCTTGCCTCCGGCAATCCCTTTCTGTTATACTACTTCAAGGAGATACACTAAAAACAGTTAGCTTCCTTACTGCGCAAGAGTGGGATTATGGAGGTCGAAAAATGCTGATTGCGAGAAATTCGCGAATATTGCGAATAATCCTTTTCATCTTTGCTTTGGCTGTATTTTGTCCGTTTACCTCCGGCAAAATTATTTATGTCGATGACGATGCGACTGGTTTAAATAACGGCACAAACTGGCAAAATGCCTATGTCTATTTGCAGGACGCATTGGCGGATGCGGAAACTGCAGAAAAACCTCTTGAGATTCGGGTCGCCCAGGGAAATTACACACCCGACAAAGGAGCAAACCAAACGCCCGGCGACAGGGAAGCGACTTTTCATCTTGTCGGTGACGTTATTATCTCCGGCGGCTACGCTGGTATTGACGCAAATGATCCCAACGTTCGCGATATCGAACTGTATCAGACTATTCTCTCGGGCGATCTAAACGGTGACGACGTTGATGTGGAAAATGCTCAAAGCCTGCTGGAGCATGTATCACGACAAGACAACAGCAATCATATTTGTTATGTTTATTCAACTGACTCGAAAGCATTTATAGACGGCTTATATATAATAGGTGGGAATGCATTTGGTTATGGCGGCGGAATAATGTGGGCTCTTGCTGATTTAAATATATTAAACTGTACTTTTAAAGATAATACCGCGAGCGAACAAGGAGGAGCAATATATAACCGTCACTTAGGTGGGTTGATTATCACAAACTGTACTTTTATAAGAAACGCTTCACAAAATAGAGGAGGAGCTATTAGCAATGGTGGCGGTAATCCCACGATGAGCGGTTGTATCTTTAGGGAAAATTATGCCTCAAGCTCCGGAGGGGCTTTATATAACACTTCAGGTGTTCCACAGTTGATTGGTTGTATATTCGAACACAATTCGAGCTATCGAGGAGCGGGGATATATAACAATGGCGATATATCACTTACTAACTGTACTTTTACCAGTAACAACGCTGAAGGATTCGGGGGTGGTATCTATAATTTTGAAGGTACTGGGGAGCAGTTCGTTGTGACATGTAATTTTAAAGATAATTATGCAGGGACATACGGCGGTGGGATTTTCAATAATGGCAATGAGAATGTTTTTATTAAAAACTGCCTCTTTGTAAATAATTCATCCCGTAGCTGGGGCGGAGCCATACATTTCTGGAGAAGTGCCGGGGAAATCCTCAATTGTACGATAGCTAATAACTCGGCCGGAAGAGGCGGAGGTTTGTGTTGTGGATATGAGGAACAGACTGTAACAAGCAATGTAAAAATTACTAATTCCATACTTTGGGGTAACAGCGAACAGATATATAATGACAACGATTCGGAAATCACGATAACATACAGTTGTATAGAGGACCTGTTTTGGGGAAGAGGCGGGCCGCCTAAAGGCACCATCAAGTTAGATCCCTGCTTTGTAGAAGCAGGCTATTGGGCTAATATAAATGATCCGAATATTGTTGTCGGGCCTAACGATCCGAATGCAGTTTGGATTGAAGGTGATTATCATCTCAAATCTCAGGCGGGAAGATTCGATCCAAACAGCGGAAGCTGGGTGATTGATCTAGTGAGCAGTCCCTGTATCGACGCCGGAGATCCTAATACACCGGTCGGTGACGAGCCGGAGCTTAACGGCCGCAGGATTAATATGGGCGCCTACGGCGGCACAATCGAGGCCAGCAAATCTCTTTTGAGCAGGCCATTTTAGAGGACAGAAAATGAAAAGAAAATCAGACTGTAAACTCCGAAGGCTACCCGGTAATTTTGACTTTGGGGCAGGTCGCCATCAATAAGGAGTGAATTATGAAATACCTGTATATAGTTTGCCTAATATTATTGTCGTATCTCGCAGAGCCTTTATTTGCGGATGTCTTACTGATTCAACTTTCACAGGACAAAGATACTTTTGTCTTGGAGCATATCCGACGTGACGAAGGAACCGTGAAAGCGGCAATCAGGCACGGAGGAAGTGGCTACCATTATCGCTGTCTCAGCTCAGAAGGACTGGTTCTGGAAGAAGGTTCGTTCGATTTTCCCGCCGCTCCGCTGCTCCAGATTCCACTCGAGCCGCTTCGGCAAACAATCCTGCTGCAGATACCGTGGCGGGACGATTTCGATACGTTTGAGTGTTTCTCGACACAATCCCTTGACGCAGATGCCGACAACCGGTCGCCCCGGCGGAAGTTGATTTCATTTTCGATATCGGAAGCCCTCGTCAACAGCCGCCAAAACATACGACTGGAAACCGCCTACGACTGGCAACCGGACTCGCAGCCGCAGCCCGTGAAGCTGATAGACAACGGGCCGGATGAGAATCGGTTGGTGTTAGTATTCGTTGGTGACGGATACACCGAGTCCGAACAGGAGCAATACAAACAGGATGTCGAAAACAGTATCAATCAGATTTTACTCTTCGAGCCGTGGGCCGATTACGCTGATTTGATTAATGTATATTACATTGAAAACACAATATCGAGTCAATCCCGTATCGGCATTGATTCTCCGCGGGACACAATTTTTAGACTGTACTACTATTATGGTCTCAGCTACCGCCTGATCTGGTCTCCCGAATCCACACAGCTTATAACCGATTACCTGTCACAATATGCGCCGGCGTCTTTTGATTTCGCCTTTGTCATTGCCAACGACGATTCCGGCGCCGGCGGCAGCGGCGGTTTGTATTCGGTATTCAATCTTCATACTTACTCGATAGAAATTGCCGTGCACGAGTTCGGTCATTCGTTTGCCTATCTGGCCGATGAATACGTGCAGGAGTCGATCGCTGATCGATATACCTATAGTGAAAGCTTGCCGAACGTCATGCAGCATTTATCGCGAGATCTTTCCGTGATAAGTAACGACGATATCCCGTGGGGCGTGTGGGTCGAGCCGGGCGTTGTTTTTCCCGGCGGAGGAAGCAACGGCATCGGGCTGTTCGAAGGGGCGTTCTATCACTCAAGAGGATACTATCGGCCGCAATCTAATTGTTTAATGCGAGGCTACGGCGTCGGTTTTTGCGAAGTTTGTGCCGAAGCGCATGTTGTACGTCTTTACGATTTTGTCTCTCCGATCGATTCCGTCTCACCCGTACGCTCTTCTTTAATCATCACAGAGCAAACGCCCATAGAATTCTCGGTCGATTTGAGCCAGGATTTCAATCCGAATATACAAGTCCAGTGGTTCATGGACGAGCAACTGATTGGAGAAGGAACACAAATTACAATAGATCCTTTGGTCTATAGCTCGATGACTGTTGATTTGCGGGTCGAAGTGACTGACATCTCAGACTGGATTCGGCATGATCCGTTTATCGACGGCTCTTATAATCCGAATACAGGCCGAGGTATTCACAATGCCTCGGAGAATAAAGTCAAAGACTCATTTGATTGGCGCATTCAATTTAATACATTCGATGGCCGGGCGGCAAAAATCATCTACGTCGATGACGATGCGACGGGAGCAAACGACGGTACAAGCTGGGAAAATGCATATATTTATCTACAGGACGCCCTGGCTGATGCATATCTTGCGGAAAAACCCGTAGAGATTCGAGTCGCTCATGGTACTTACACGCCCGACAAAGGAGCAGGACAAACACCCGGCGACCGCGAAGCAACCTTCCAGCTAATAAATGGCGTTACCATCACCGGTGGTTATGCAGGTATCGATGCGAGCGATCCTAACGCCCGTGATATCAAATTGTACGAAACAGTTCTATCCGGTGACCTTCTCGGCAATGATGATGCCCCCTTCGATCCGGAAGATCCCGAGAAATATATTTATCATCCACGCTGCTCTGAAAATGTGTATCATGTCGTTACCGCATCCGGAACCGACAATTCTGCCGAAATTGACGGTTGTATATTGACCAGAGGCAATGACGACCGCACAGAATATATATTTATTGGAACATCGATAATAACAACCTATATTGGTCATGGAGCAGGATTGTACAATCATGAAGGCTGCCCGATAGTGAGCAATTGTTCTTTTCTGGATAATCGTGCCAGTGCCGGCGGCAGTGGAATGTACAATAAGAACGGCAATCCAATCCTGACAAACTGCACGTTCAGTGGAAACTTGGGCGGTGGAGTGACCAACAGCAATGGCAGCGGCCCGATATTGACTAACTGCATATTCATAGGGAACTCGTCAAATAACGGCGGCGGGATGTACAACGACAACAACAGCAGCCCAACTCTGACCAACTGCACGTTCAACGGGAATTCAGCAAATGAAGGCGGTGGAATGTACAACTCGAACAGCAGCCCAACTCTGATCAACTGCACATTCAGCGGTAACTCGGCAAATGATGGCGGTGGAATGTACAACTGGAACAACAGCAACTCAACAATGACAAACTGCACCTTCAGCGGGAACATTGCCCTAACAATGTTCGGAAGCAATCGAGATGGAATTTCTACTCAGATTGGCGGAGACGGCGGCGGAATATATATCAGTAACAGCAATCTGACATTAATCAACTGCACATTTGTCGGCAATATTGCCCACGACGGAGGCGGGATTAGTAACTTTCTAAGTAACACAATCTTTACCAATTGCATTTTTTGGGGTGACCATCCAAATGAGATACCCCTTTATGCGAGCAGTGGTTTCATGCAGATAACCTATAGCAATATCCAGGGCGGCTGGGAAGGCGCCGGTAATATCGACGAAGACCCGCTTTTTGCCGCTCCGGGTTATTGGGCGGATGTCAATGATACGAATATTGTTATCGAGCCGAATGATCCTAATGCTGTCTGGATTGACGGCGATTATCATCTCAAATCCCAGGCGGGAAGATTCGAACCGAATAGCGGAAGCTGGGTAGTTGACGATGTGACAAGTCCCTGTATTGACGCCGGGGACCCGAACAGCCCGGTTGGAGATGAACCGGAACCTAATGGTGGCAGAATTAATATGGGTGCCTACGGCGGAACTTCCGAAGCCGGCAAGTCACAATAAACAAATTGAAGCTTACATTTTCAGTAGATGTTTTGCCATTTTTGGTCTGTGGCCGAGAAGCTCGGTGAAATGGCCGATAAAAATCCTCTCGATTTCGTTGAGTGTTTTTTCCTTCGCTTCGGCAATTAGTTTCAAATTGCCGAGACAATTCGCCGCCGCTTGAGATAATCTAATTTTATCCGGAAAACTCGCCTCGCAATCCCGGCAGATTATGCCGTTGGCGGAGCTGCTGAAATAAAGCTCGTATTGCGTATCGCGTTTTGCGTATTGCGATTTGCAGTTGGCGCAGGCACTCAGGACCGGCTGAAGACCGGTTTCCCTGAGCAGCGATAACTGGAACAGTATCAATAACGCCGATATCTGGTTTTTATTTTCCCTATCGGCTGCGTTTTGCAGGAACTGGAGGAAGCTCTCGAAAAGCTCCGGGTGCGGGTCGTAATCATGCGTCATTTTATTGAGCAGCTCAGCGGCGAAAAAGCAGCAGTTCATAACGGCAAGGTCGTGACTGAGGCCCGCAAAGCCGGAACCGCCGCCGCCGGACTCGAATTCGGTCAGTGTGGCGAGCTTTTCTTTGCCGGTATCGGTAAAAACTATCTTTCCGTGCGAGAATATTTCGATTGGGCCGTCGAAGGCCGACTTGGGTCGTTTCGAGCCTTTGGCGATGGCATCGATTTTGCCGCTGGCTTTGGTGAAGAACGTGACTATCTGGGACGTTTCGGAATAATCGACGGCTCGTATGCAGATGGCCTGGTCTTTGGTCAACATAATTTAGTCGCTGGTATTTAGTCGCTGGTCGATAGTAGTTGGTATTGTTAGCAGTTCAGTTTTATTCACTGACTGTCACTTTCGATTTTTTTGATTTGGATTCGTTTTATTTTTCTTGTTTCCGCCGAAGCAATGGTAAATTTCAGGTTTTCATACTCGAAAGTTTCGCCGGTCTTCGGAATATATCCGAGCCGGGAGAATACGAAGCCGCCGATGGTTTCATAATCTTCGTCTTCGGGCAGCTCCAGCTCGAACTCGTCGTTAATTTCGTCAACGGATGTTCTTGCGTCGGCTTCGATTGTATCCGGGCTGATTTTCTTAATCGGCTCGGCGGGCGTTTCCTCGTATTCGTCGGTTATCTCACCGACAAGCTCTTCGAGAATATCCTCCAATGTCACGATTCCCGCCGTGCCGCCGTATTCGTCGAGGACAATCGCGATGTGCAGTTTCTGATTTTGAAACTCATGGAGCAGCGCCCGCAGTGGTTTTGTCTCGGGGACGAAGTAGGCGTTTCTCATTTTGTCGCGGAGCTTGAAATCTGCCGGATTTTTACCGAATTCCGGCAGAAGGTCCTTGGCGTAAATAAGGCCTACGATATTATCGATATTATTTTCATATACCGGCACACGAGTGTGGCCCGCCTCGTTAATCGTATCCAGAACTTTTTGCAGGTCGGAATTTACCTCGACCGCTATAATATCCGTGCGCGGGGTCATAATTTCATCCGCCGTGCTGTTGCTTAGCTCCAGCACGTTTTCTATCATCTCCTGCTCTTCTTCATCGAGCGTGCCTTCGGTTCTGTGCTGTTCGAGGCCGGTCAGAAATTCTTCCTGCTTTTCTTCCTGTTGTTCTTGTGGTGTCGTCTCGACTATTCCCGCCAGGCGCCTGATAAATCCGTCGTATAATCTGAAGACGTAAAGAAACGGCGAAGCCATGATGGAAAAATAAATTAACAGCTTGTATGTCCGGCTCAGAACTTTCTCGCCGGCATATTTCGCCCATGCGTGCGGGATTGCAAGACTGAACGTCGAGAATATCACCATGGCAATAAGAAAAGCGATGATATAGTTCAGCGCCGAATTCGATTGGCGCAGGATTGTTATAGCGGCAATCAATAACAGCAGAATGAGCATGTTTAAGATGAGCCGGTACAGCCAGCAAGTCAGAATCAGCTCTTCGGATTTTTCCACCAATTGAGATGTGAGGTCTTCGTGGTTATTTTTTTTATTTGCCGTTTTGAATGCTTCCTGTAGTTTGACATGTGAAAATGTTCGCAGGGCGACGACATTTACCGAAAAAAACAACGTACCCCCGGCGAAAAGACAGATCAGCAATACAGACCAGCCGATATAGCCCACTTCTTAGTACCCTTTCAAAAATACACTGCACAGATTATTTTTTCTCTTATGCTTTATGTTCCTGTGCATTTAAGTTCTTATTATACACGATTCCGTAGCCCAGTTGTTGTAAAATTTCATCCTCCATCTCGTGCATTTTACGCGCCCGGTGAGCCGAAGAATCGTCGAATCCGAGGTTATGCAGCAAACCGTGCGTTATATAAAGCGCCAGCTCCGCCTCGCCCGAATGCCCGCGTAGGCCCGCCTGCTTTGCGGCAAGCTCTCCGTTGACGATTATCTCGTATAATTTTAAGGAATTCGGTTCATTGTCGTCTGAAAGATCGAAACTCAGGCAATCTGATATGGAATTGCGGTTTAGATACCGGCGGTTCAATTCGCGGAACCGGACGTTGTCCACTATGGCGATACTTATTTCGTATCTTCTCGTTTCGTTGCTTGTATCTTTTTCTTCCGTTTCCGGGAAACGGTCACAGACGGTTTTGGCAATTTTTTTTATTTTAGCCGACGGGATGTTTATACCTTTGAAATTTCGGGCGACTCGAATAACGACAGTTTTATCTGATTTAACGGAGGCCATAATTGTCAACTGCTTGTTTGTGTAATTTTTTCGGGCTGTGATTTTGTCTCCATCGGGTCGTCCGGCGCTTTTGGGTATGCGATTCTTCCGTGATAATGTGCCGCAAGTGTTTTTGATATGCTTGTCTCGATTTGACTGAGCTCACGCAGGGACAGGTCGCATTCGTCGAACTGCCCGTCCTGAAGCCGCCTCATGGCCATATTGTGGACGACGACATCGATTTTTGTCGGAGTTACTTCGGTGAGGCTTCTGACTGCGCCTTCGACCGTATCGGCCAACATGACAATCGCCGCTTCTTTTGTTCGCGGTTTCGGACCGGGATACCTGAATTCACTCTCGGAAGGTTCGTTCTGTGATTTTTTTTTGGACTTTTTAGCCGTTAATTTTTTTGCCTCGTTGTAAAAATGCTCGACAACAGTCGTTCCGTGATGTGTTTCGATAAATTGCCGGAGCACACCCGGCAGGCCGTATTCCCGGGCCATTTCGATTCCGTCTTTGACGTGGCCTATGATAATCAAGTGACTCATCGTAGGCGAGAGCTCTTTGTGCCTGCTTGCCGAACCGATTTCATTTTCGATGAAATAATGTGCTTTATTAATCTTGCCTATATCGTGGTAGTATGCTCCCACCCGGCACAAAAGGCCGTTGCGGCTTATTGCTTCCGCCGCGGCTTCGGCGATAGAGCCGATAAGCAGGCTGTGACTGAACGTGCCGGGCGCTTCCATGGCGAGTTTTTTCAGCAGCGGCTGGTTGGCATCGCTGTAGTCCAGCAGGGTCATGCTTGTCGCTATTCGGAATGTTTTCTCGATTATCGGGAGCAGGCTCTGTATTATAAGTCCAACCGCAAGGGTGATGCCTGCATGGAAGCCGGCGTTTATGAACGCCCTGTTCGTGTTTTTTCCGGGAATAAAAAGCTCCAGCGATGCGGCCGAAATGAATACGATAACACCTGCAAGGGCGCTGACCTGTAGTAATTTAACTCTTGTGCGGATTTCTCTCAATGCCATACAGCAGGTGAAAGCCCCGGTGGCCATGATGATAAACAGGTCGATTTTCATCATTTGATACTGGTTGTCAACCCTAAGAGGCTCTGCCGCGAAGCAGGCAAGAAGACAATAAAAGATGCTCATACCTACGGCGAAACGCTGATTATAGGCTATTGTCAAAATTATTGCCGTAATCACTGCGGTGCCTGTTGCCCACGCGTAGGGAGTGTGCTCGGTCTGCAAATCGATTAGTTTTGCCGTGACAAACCGGGTTGAGGCCAGAAGCAGGATAAACATTCCGATCAGAACGCTGATTCTGGCATGGTTCTTTATCATGCGTTTTTGGTAGTGATATATGTATAAAGCTGCGGCCAGAGAAATCAATATTACTATAATGGAAATGGGAAATACCTTCACGCGGTCGGTTCGATAAGCGGACATTATCAGTATGCACAGTACGACGAAGATAAGCCAAAGCATCAGTGAGATGAGAGAATCCCTGTTCACAAGCCTGCCGATTTGCGAGTAACGCTCGGCGGTGATACTCTTGCGAACCCGGATTCGTCGTGGACTTATTTTTTTCAAAAACACCATTTACTTATCTCTTGTTATCTTTCGGCTAATCAGCTTTTTGTCTTTTTCTTATAGGCCTGTACGATTTTTTGAACCAATTTGTGCCGCACAATATCTGTTCTGTTTAATTCGACGCAACCGATGCCTTTGATTCTTCGCAAAGTCTCGATGGCTTCGACCATGCCGCTTTTTTGACCGCGTTCCAGGTCGATTTGGGTTATATCGCCTGTTATTATCATTTTAGAGCCGTGCCCGAGCCTTGTCAGGACCATCAGCATCTGCAGAGCGGAGGTGTTCTGGGCTTCGTCGCAGATAATGACGGCTTCGTTTAACGTACGGCCTCGCATAAAGGCAAGAGGGATAATCTCGATGATATCGAGCTCCATGAATTTCTTCATCTGCGTAAAATCCATCATATCTTCGAGGGCGTCGAAGAGAGGGCGTAGATACGGATTGACCTTTGCCTGGAGGTCGCCCGGCAGAAATCCGAGTTTCTCTCCTGCTTCCACCGCCGGACGTGCAAGAACGATTCTTCTTATCTGTCTTTTTTTGAGCATAGATACCGCGATTGCAACCGCTAAGTAGGTTTTGCCGGTTCCGGCGGGCCCTATGCAGAAGGTCAGGTCGTTGGCAGTCATCGTTTGGATATATTTTTCCTGCCCCCTGGTGGAAGGCTCTATGACTTTTCCGTGTGAAAAGACGGCAATTGCCCCGGTGCTATCGAGCGGCCGGCCCGAATCACGGCGCCTGATAAAAGCGTCGACATCTTCGCCGGTCAGGGGGCGACCTTTTTGAATCTGTTTTTGCATCTTTTCGACTACATCAACGGCTTTATTTATATCCTTTTCATTGCCGGTTATAGTCAGTTTATTCTGGCGGGCGGTAATCTGGACGCCGAGCTTCTGGCGCAAAATCCGAAGGTACTTATCACCCGGACCGAATAATTCAAGTTGCCTGTCAGTCGAATCTAATTGTATGGTTGTTTCCAAAATCTTCCTCTATCGGGAGCACCACATAAAAAACAAATACGCAAACGGTGCCGCCACTAACAGCGAATCGATTATATCCAATACGCCGCCGAAGCCGGGTATTTTGTTTGCCGAATCTTTCTGCTCGGCATCTCGCTTCATCATGGACTCGGCCAAATCGCCGAGCTGGCCGATGAAAGCGAAACAAAAACCAAAGACTATCGCAGCCGGCACGGACATTATATCACAACTGACGGCAAAGCCAATAGCTGCTATTATTGCCGCTGCAACGGCTCCGGCCATGCCCTCCCAGCTCTTTCCAGGGCTGATTTTGGGCGAAAATTTATGTTTTCCGAACAAAGTTCCTATCGAATAAGCTCCTATATCGGCAGATTTTATGACAAAAACAAACATTAACAGCTCCCAGAGGCCAAAATCAACTCTTATTGCAACGCAAAAACCGCTTAAAAGCCCCAAATAAAGGATTGAGAGGCAATTTATGCCGCAATTGGCCAAAACGCCGGAAGTCCCATAATTACGATTTTGATAGACAAAAAGAGCCAGCAGGGAGAAAACCATGATACAAAGAACGTACAGTTCCGGCCGATTCGCTATAAATTGCGGGGCAAATTGCAGAACGTATCGGGAAGTTGCCAGTAAAATTGAGGCGACGATTGCGACAGGGACGAAAATTCTGAGATTTTTTGCCGCGGCAAGTTTTGACATTTCAAGTTGTGCCGGAATTGCAAGCAGAGCCACGAGAATGCAAAAAATTGTTCCCTGTTTGTTCTCGGTGCCTGTGGCCGTCAGCGAGCCGTCCAGCCATCCATCGAATATGACGACCGCGAGAAACAACACCGTCATTAGTATTCCAAAAAGCAATCTGTGTTTGAGCATCGTTTATTCCTGGTCCGCAGTTTATAGCTTGTATTATGTATCCGGCGGTTTCTACGCTATAAACAATCAGTTTAAGCGATAGTTCCGAAACGCCGGCTACGCTTTGCATATGCCATAATCGCTTTTTCCAGAGCGGCCTTTTTGAAATCCGGCCAAAGCGTTTTTGTGACGTAAAATTCGCTGTATGAAATTTGCCAGAGTAAAAAGTTGCTGATCCTCATCTCGTTCGCCGTTCTTATCAAAAGATCCGGTTCGCCAAGCCCGGCTGTGTACAAATGCCGGCTGATAACTTTTTCGTTGATATCTTTTAGCTGGAGCTTTCCTTCTTTATATTCCTGTGCGATTAGTTTGGCGGCATCGACTATTTCCGCTCTGCCGCCGTAGTTTAATGCCAGCGCCAGAATCATACCCGTATTTGAGCCGGTCATATCGATTGTTTTTTGAAGTTCTTTCTTTACCGATAAGGGCAGACCATCAAGCCGGCCGAGATGAACCAGCCTGACATTGTTTTTCATCAGAGTCGGCCGAATCCCGACAAGATATTGAGCGTAAAGGTGCATAAGGGCATTTACCTCGTCTTCCGGTCTTTTCCAGTTCTCGATGCTGAAGGAGTACAGCGTGAGAGATTCGATGCCGAAATCGACACAGCATTGAGCTATTGTCTCGACGGTTTTGCCGCCCTGGCGATGTCCTTCGGCGCGAGGAAATCCTTTTCTTTGCGCCCAGCGTCCGTTGCCGTCCATAATGATGGCGACATGCCGGGGCATCTGTTCAATGGAAATGCCGAGTCGTTTCGCGGTTTTGCTGAGTTTTTCTTCAAAGCTTGTTGTCATTAGTGGCGTCCGTTTCTGCCTTAGGCACGGTATTAGTCTCGATATAAGAATATCCGGCTCTCGAAATTCGTCAAGTATCGTTTGAGCCGGCCGTGTTATTATCTGAATATTGTCTGGTTTCTTTTTGGCCCCACACCGATAATGTCAATCGGTTTGCCGATAAGCTTTTCGATTCGGCGGATATAATCTTTCGCGTTCGCCGGCAAATCTTCGTATTCGCTCACGGATGTTATATCTTCGTCCCAGCCGGCGGCCGTTTCGTAAACCGCCCGGGCCTGCGATAGTCTCGTGATACTCGCCGGGAAGAAGGTTATTTCTTTGCCGTTGATTTCGTATGCCCGGCATATATTTAATTCTTTCAGCCCGCTGAGAGTATCTAAGTGCAACAGGGCGATAGAATCGATGCCACCGATTTTCGCGGAGTAGGAGGCAGCCACGACGTCGAACCAGCCGCACCGGCGGGGGCGACCTGTGGTTGTGCCGTATTCGTGGCCCCTGTCGCGAATATACTGTCCCGTTTCGTTGTCCTGCTCGGATGGAAAAGGCCCGGCGCCGACTCTTGTCGTGTATGCCTTGACGACGCCGATGAATTTATCGACAAATTTCGCCGGTACACCGCAGCCTGCCGGCATTCCCAGCGAGCTTGAGTTCGAGCTGGTAACGAACGGAAATGTCCCGTGGTCCAAATCCAGCAGCGAGCCCTGGGCGCCTTCGAAAAGTATCGATTTACCGGCGGCGATGGATTTATGTAAAAATTCGGTTGTGTCGGTGATAAAAGGCACGAGTTTGCCGGCGTAGTTTTTACATTTATCGAAAATTTCGTCAGCATTTAAAGGTTCGGCGTTGTAAAGGGCACCGAAGATTTTGTTTTTATTTTGGATTATCGTCAGCAATTTCGTTCTGAGATTTTCGAGGTCTGTAAAATCGGCCATACGAACGGCGAAACTTCTGCCGACCTTATCGGCGTAACACGGCCC
>JAFGBG010000152.1 GCA_016933295.1 Sedimentisphaerales bacterium
AAATTGTTATTATCGCTGTATTTCATGGTATGAGAAATCCAATCATTTGGAAAAGACGCAACTAAAGGAGTGAATTTTGGGATTGTTTAAGAAATTAGCAATGCAATGCAGGAAACCTTCAGGTCTTTTGGGAAGGTTTATCGGAAGAGTCATGAATTCCGGGCATGCTAAAATCAGGCGGTGGGGACTCACTTCTATTTCCATCAATCCGGATTCTTGTGTTCTCGATATAGGTTGTGGCGGAGGAAAGGCCGTTAAAGAGATAGCTTCAACTGCAAACAAAGGAAAAGTCTATGGAATTGATTATTCCGAGGATATGGTTCAATTATCAAAAAAGGTAAATGATAACCTGATAAAACAGGGCATTGTTGAAATAATGAAAGGCAGCGTTTCGGCTTTGCCATTCCCGGATAACATGTTTGATTTTGTAACAGCTTTCGAATCATATTATTTTTGGCCTGACCTGGTTAATGACTTAAAAGAGATAAAACGCGTATTAAAACCAGGAGGATTTATTTTATTAGTTCATGCGGCATATAAGGATGAGCGGTTTGAAAAACGAAATAATAAAGTGGCCAATCTGCTTGATATAAAGTTTCATACGCAGGAGGAATACAAAGCTTTCCTGTCTGAAGCGGGATACAAAATAGAAAAAATAAATACCCTGCATGAAAAAAACTGGATTTCTGTAGTTGCACAAAAAAGCGAAGGAAATTAAACCTTTATAAATTGCATATCCTAATCCTCTTAAAGAGAAGTTTTTGTCTTCTGAGGATTTCTTTTTAAAAATTAGAAACAGCCGCCTATTAATAGTTGTCAATATAAAAATATCTATTATCATTAGGGAATATTAAGGGTAAAAGAACATAATATTTTTTAAGCATTTCTATATAAAGGAGACTGCATGAAGAAAACAAACAAGATTGGGATAATTATTTGTGACCGTTATCGCAGATGTGGCGGGGGAAAATGTTTCAGGTCACTAAAGAACCGTGAGGGTGCATTCAGCAGATATAAAGATATGGAAGTCGAAGTTGTCGGATACACTAGTTGCGATGGGTGTCCCGGGGGCAACATCGAATATGCCGTGGATGAAATGAAAGCAAACGGAGCCGAGATTATCCATCTGGCCACCGGGCTTATTGTCGGATATCCGCCGTGCCCTCATATCGTCTATTTCCATGACTATATCAAAGCGAAGTACGGCCTTGAAGTAGTATACGGCACCCATCCGATACCGGAAAAGTATCTGAAGATGCATGAAAAACTGGGAACATGGAACAGCGATGAATGGCGGGCTATTATTACATCGACAATGAATGATGAAAAGATGCGCTTGGCTTATAACTGAGAAAAATTTCAATTAAGAATGTCAAAGACGGCTTTAATTTTTAACGCAGAATAAACACAAAATGATTTATCCCTAATACTTCAGCGGCTCATCATTATTTAAGCCAAATCGGAATTTTTTTAAATAAAGAATGATGAACTCTCCACTGATTAACAAAATCGGGGAGACAAGATTTGAACTTGCGACCTCTGCGTCCCGAACGCAGCGCTCTAGCCAAGCTGAGCTACTCCCCGGCTCAATTCGGCAAATATACCAAATAATCATAATAAATGCAAACCATAATAAATTAACCTGATTTTATTTAGAACTCGCCAAAATTCATGCCGTAGCTAATAAATAAGGAAACAGGAAATATCAGAAAAGTCTGTTTTAGAAGGCTTAACCGGACAAATAATTAAAATCAACAATTACTAAATTTTGAAAGGATTCAATAACCCATCGTTTGTTTTTTTCCTTGGAACAGAAAATAAGTAAATTTTTTGGAAAATCTGCGGCCCCAAAAAACCCTGGATTTTCCAAAAGGAGGTGATTTACAATGGCAACTCAACAAACAATTCATAAGGTAAACGGCATCGATTTAGATGTCTTGGGGGAAACAGTCAAAGCAATCGAACAGGACCCTGAATTGGGTAAATGTCAATTCCGTGTCAGCAACAAATGGATAAGCGGAGACCACAATCGTACGACAATAACGGGCTTTTTCGGTGCGAAACAGGAAATAGAACACGAGCAGCCGTTTGAAGTGGATGCGGACGAACCACCAGTTCTCGCAGGCGGGGACCAGGCTCCCAATCCGGCAGAACATTTGCTCCATGCCTTGGCCGGCTGCATTACAACCGGTCTTGTAGCCCATGCCGCGGTTCGAGGTATCCACATCGAACAGTTGGAATCCCAGCTCGAAGGTGATATTGACCTTCGTGGCTTTCTCGGATTGTCCGAAGATGTTCCGAAGGGTTTCACGAATATACGCATGAAAATTAAAGTGAAAACCGATGAGGATAATCTGGAAAGACTCAAGAGGCTGACCGATTTTTCACCTGTATTAAAAACTATCACTGAAGGCGCAAAAGTCGATATTCAGCTTGAGCCAAAGTAAATCCGAAGACGCCGAAATTTTGAAAATCTGAAAAAGCAGTTTTTCTGCCACAGCGATATAATTGGCAGTGTATTTTTTATTCGATAGGCCCCCTGCGGCTAAGAGGCCAGTATATCTTATATGCCCTGCCGATTATATCGCTTTTTGGAACAGCTCCGAAGAACCTGCTGTCTTTGCTGTTTGCACTGTTGTCACCAAGCAGAAAGACACAATTGTCCGGCACTTTATACGGCTGCCCGACGCCAAAAGTATTTTCAGGATACTTATCCATCATAAAATCAACCTGCTGTTTCTTTTGGCCATCGATATAAAGTGCTCCATCTTTAATTTCAACCGTTTCACCAGGCAAAGCCATAACTCGTTTTGTACAGGGATAACCCGTATCATTCGGTGACTTGAAAACAACAACATCTCCTCGCTTAGGGATGTATTAACATGTCAAATGCAATGCGGCGGCGACATTTTCGCCCGTTTGAGACAATTCGTTATAACGCTCGATGGCTTTATTGGTATCAAAGGCTTCAATAGCGATATGATGGCCCTGTAAGAACTGCGGCAGCTCTTTTGCAATTTTCATCATCCCGTATGCCCCGCAGCCGACTACCAGTACAGAAGGTTTTGCCGCAACGACAGGCTGCAAATCTTCCGGGCATAACTGGTGCCCCTGCTTTCTTCGCCAATTCGAGTGCACGGTTTCGCCGAACAACAGGCAATCGCTTGTATAAGTGACTCCATCAACGATAATTACTCTGAACTGATACGAATCAATCCGCATTATTTCACTCCTGTTCACTGCGGCAAATATTAGTTATCAAGCAAGAAATAATCAAAACGCCGCAGCAGTAGCCAAAATAAGAATATAATCAAAATCATAAAAGGCAAGAAAATATCTTCGATCAAGAAAACAGAATGAATGGTGACTTATTTTTACTGCTGATTTTCTGAGCAAACCGCCGATGATTTAATTACTATACGATGCGGCAGAAACATCTAAAACATTCAGAGTCTTTTACGTCTTCGCAACCAGCCGACCAGAGACGCGCCTATGCCGCTTAATAAAACAGCGCCCGGGACGGGAGCAGTGGCGGTCAAACCGGAGACATTATCGTAACCAATCGGCCCGATCAGGGTCGCGGCGCCCGTAGCGGCATCAAGAGAGTAAAGAGAATCGTTAAGTGCGGCATATAGTTTACCGTCGGAAGTGAATGTAAGCCCGCCGAGAACATTTGTGCTTATCAGGCCGGTCGAGCCGACCAAAGTCATTTCAGCGGACTCCGGGTCTATCGTATATAATTCGTATGATGTCTGGCTCAAACCATACAGGACGTTATCGGTATTAAAATCAAGACCATCCAAACCTATACTTAAAGCGCCGACTGTGGTCGAATCCGGCACGGCAAGATTGAAGCTCCATAAAGTGCCGCTCAGGCCGAAGCTCCGTGTCAAATAACCAACGCCGTCGCTTCGGATAGCAAGACTTCCTTCGCCGATAGTAGCAATGCCCACGTCGATAGTCACAAGTGTACAGCCCGTTGCCGCATCCAGGCGTTTTATCCTGTTCGCATTCTGGTCGTATGTATAAATCTCCTCGCCCCAATTCGAAAGACCGAAAGCATCCATCGAGCCCTCCAACATTCCGATGAGTGTCCCCTCGCCGGTAGCCGGATTGATAGAAAGAAATTCCTCATCCAAGGTGATCGCATACAAAAAATCCGCCCTCGCAAAATTCACGGTTACAAGACTCAACAGCGCCACCGGCAAAATTAACCGCTTGATTTTCCCCGCCTGTCTTCTCATCTGGCTTTTACGTTCCGTAACCCTCCAACTTTCCATATTATTAAACCACCGCCTCGCGTCGCCGGCAACTTTAAAAAAATAAAACTATTTTTTACTAATTTCCGGAAAAACCCTCGAACTTTGTATGCGTATTGATAACTGATGTACTATACCTTTGTCAAGTTTAATATATAAAAGTTTGTTTTTTTATATTTACTGAAAAAATAACATTTTGCCGCTAATACAACCGAAAACAGAGATAAAACAACCCGACGGCCGATTTATTAAATCCCGCCGGATAAGAAATAGCATAAACTATTGCATATAAAACCAAAGTCCGGTAGCCTGTAAATACCGTGAATAAACTATATTATGGAGTAATTGTAAATGAACCTGCATTCCTATTTCAAAAACGCCCGGGGTATTGGAATTCTTGCCACATCAGATTCGGATGGAATGGTTGATATTGCCGTTTACGCCAAACCCGAAGTAGTTGACGAATCGACGATAGCGTTCGTAATGAAAGAACGCCTGAGTCATCAGAACCTCAAGTCCAATCCCCATGCCGCATATATGTTCATCGAAAAAGGCGACGGGTATAGCGGCAAAAGATTGTACCTGACCAAAATCCGTGAGGAAACCAACAAATCCTTAGTTGAAAAATTCATCGAAAAACAGCCGCAGATATCCGACCCGAACGAGGATTCGAATAAGTATCTTGTGCTTTTTCAGGTGGAAAATATCTGGCCGCTCGTGGGCCAAAAATAATCGCTGATAGAAGCGGAACTGATTAAAATCATAAGGACAAGAAAGATTTGAAAGGACAGGCGATATGGATATTGCTATTTTAAAGGCTTTCTTTCTGTGGTGCATGATTATAAACGGGGCATTACTGATTCTCTCGTTCGTAATCTTTTCCTTCAACGGTGACTGGATTTACCGGATGCACAGCAGGTGGTTTCCAATTTCCAGAGATGCGTTCAATGTGGCAATTTACAGTTTCATGGGATTGTTTAAGATATTGTTTCTGGTTTTTAATATCGTTCCCTACATCGCCCTTGTTATCGTAGCATGAGATTGAAGTCACTAAAACTATCTGGCTTTGTAATCTTCGGTTTTATGCCGGACAATTTTACCGTCAATCATATAAATGACATCTTCGGCAATATTAGTGGCATGATCGGCGATTCTCTCCAAGTGCCGTGAAACAGATAAAAGGTGAATCAAAGAAGGCATCTGTTCCGGATACTTCTGGATCGCTTCCTGAATCCTCAGATACATCTGGCGGTTGATACCGTCAACCTCATCGTCGTCGCCGCATACTTCATGTGCCAGTTCCGAACTCATGTTCACCAGCGCATCCAGACTTTTATTGAGCATCGATTCGGTCTTCTTGCTCATTCGTGAGAAATCGAAAACCGCGTTAACCGGTTCCTGAGAAGCGAGAAAAGCCGACCTCTCGGCTATATTTACCGCCAAATCGCCGATACGTTCGAGGTCGCTGTTGATTTTCAGGACCGCCACGATAAAACGAAGGTCGATAGCTACCGGCTGATGCAATGCGAGTATCTTCAAGCATTCTTCCTCAACTTCGACCTCGAAATCGTCAATTTGAATATCGTCCTCTATTATCTTCTGAGCCAGAGCCGCATCACGCTGCTCGATCGAGCGGATAGCTTCGTGAACCGTTGTCTCGACCCTCGCCCCGAGAGCCAGAATCTTCTTTTTCAAATTCTCGATCTCACGCTGTAAATGCTTAGGCATGATTTAATTCCTCGTACTTTCTTAATATCTGCTGTCGTAAGAAGAAGCAATTACATAGCTGGATTTTTCATCGCTCAAAACGACATTGCCGCTTTCAAGGCTTAATTTTGCCTGCCGGTAATCAAAAGTCGCCGCCAGCTCGTTTATTATCTCGATTCTGCTCCAGGGAATAATCCTTATCCCGACATTGCCCACCTTAATATCTTTTAAGCTGTTCATACTCCTGCCGAAATGATAAGTTCGGCATTTCATACGCACGAACGAATTTTCTATATTAAGGACATTCCCGATAAAAAGATGGTTATGCGCCTGTGGATAATTTTTGATGGTTCTTACCTTCCAGATTTTTCTTTTATTCTCTTCTACCATAGTATCAACCAAATCTCCCTGTAACGTAGTCTTCTGTTTGCTTTTTGCCGGGATTCCGGAAAATTTTCGTCGTAATATCGTATTCGATAAGCTCGCCGAGGCAGAAAAAAGCCGTCCGCTCACTAACTCTTGCCGCCTGCTGCATATTATGGGTGACAATCACGATAGTATAATCGCTCTTCAGACTGTCGATAAGGTCCTCGATTTTACCTGTGGCGATAGGATCCAGCGCCGAGCACGGCTCGTCCATCAACAAGACATTCGGTTTTGTCGCCAAAGCCCTGGCGATACATAATCGCTGCTGCTGTCCGCCCGAAAGCGCCAGCGCCGATTTTTTCAAATCGTCCTTAACTTCATCCCAGATCGCCGCCGCCCTGAGACTTTCCTCTACGATTTCCTGTAAGCGTCCGCGTTTTTTAATCCCCTGCAATCTCGGGCCGTATGCGATATTGTCGAAAATGCTCTTAGGAAAGAGATTGGGTTTTTGAAATACCATTCCGACCTGCTGCCGCAGATTGACCAGATTAATTTGCTTTTCGTATATATCCTGGCCGTTTACGAGCATTTTTCCTTCTACACGTATATGCGGTATAAGGTCGTTAATCCGGTTGATACTTCGAAGAAACGTGCTTTTGCCGCAACCGCTCGGTCCGATTATGGCGGTCACCATACGGGGATAAATTTCCATCGAGATATTTTTGACACCCATTTTCGAGCCGTAATAAAAACTGAAATTCTCAGCTTTTATGACCGAACATGTACATTCCCGAGCCGGTTCGGTTTCTCTGGTCGATTGCTCTGTTTTGTTCTCCTCAAATCCCTGCATAAATTCCTGATTACCATGTTTTTCTCCAAGGGCTTTTTCTGATAACGACAACATCTTATCATTCCTTTTATTCATTACAAACATTTTCTCCCGGCTATGGTCCTATTGACCTTTTAACCGTTTAAATACCCTCGAACGCATAAATACTGCCAGAGCATTGAGAATTAATATCAGCAAAATAAGCGCCACAACCATCCCGAACTGATTATGAGGCACCTGCGCGGACAATTTATCCCCGACAGCCATATCCCAGCTTCCGTAAGAAAGGGTCCGGGTCTTTTGAAAAATCGAATCCGGCACAGGTCCCACCGTTATTCCGGCGGTAAACAAGATCGGCGCGGTCTCGCCCGCGACCCTGCTCAGAGACAATATCACGCCTGTCAATATTCCCGGAAGAGCCGCCGGCAGTGTCACCGTCATAAACGTCCTGAAGCCGCTGGCGCCGAGAGCCAGCGAGGCCTCCTTATAAGTTCGGGGAACCGTCCGAATAGCCTCCTCAGACGAACGAATCATTACCGGCAGTGTCAGCACGGCAAGAGTCATCGAACCTGCAAGGATACAAGGTTGTGAAGGGCCTCCGAACAGTGGAATTAAAAATATTACGAAAAACGCCACGCCGAACAAACCGAAAACAATACTCGGAACACCGGCTAAGGTATTGACACACATGCGAATAATCCTGATGATCGGGCCTTCCTTCGTGCATTCGGTCAGATATGCGGCACTAATAACTCCAAACGGAACGACAAAAATCATGCTCAGAAGAGTCAGCAACAGCGTGCCGAGAATCTCCGGGCCGATTCCGCCGAAATAGTGCCCGGGTGTGCTGTCGTCGAGAAAATATCTCCAGTAGAAGGTCGTCTTCGGCTCAAGCATTCTATCAATATTTTCCTCGATATATCCGAAGAGCGGCTCCAGTTCAGTTCCGTCAAATTGTTCTTTTCGTGAAAATTCCTGTCTCACCAAAGAAACACCGGATTCCGCGTTAAGGTTTCCCTTACCTGACGGCTCAACCCAACGCTCCTTCCAGCGGAGTCTATGCAGCAATTTTTGCGCCTGATCCCATCGTGTCGCGCCATATCTAAACTGCGCCAGAGCCGGCGAATCCTCGGTCGGGGACGGACCAAGCAGCTCTGTTATGATATCCTCCAGCTCGGCCAGCTCCACGGCGTATTCCTGTCTTTTATCCAAATCGGTCGCCGCTGCGGCCTTTTGATACTGCCTTGCCAACTGAAAGAATCCACTCGCCGTCGTATTGACAAAACGCTCGTCGTCCTCAAACTGTAAAACATACTCGATATGCTCACGTATTTGTTCGATGCTGTTACTTGAAAAAGCATCAGTAAGCCTGTTGCGAATCTCCCGGCTAAGCGAACGCAAAGCCGTATATTGCTCTCGCGGCAATTCCCTGAGGCGAAGCTCGTTACCGTAATTTCGATAGATTTCTTTCGCCCGGTCTGTGAGCTGTTCGATATCGACGCCGCTTTTAAAATTATCAATCAACTCATATACATTAGCCCGCACTGCATCGGCCCGCTCGCTTTCCACTCGAACCTGTTCCGGGTCCCCATGACCGAACTCAGCCAACTGCATCTTCCGAAATTCGACAGTCCCTTTAAACAGGACGGCACTAAATCCACGTAGAAGCATCGGACCAAGTATAACAAACAACACAACGACAAGAAGCAAAACGGCTAATCCCGTCGTCACTGTAAAAATCTTATCGAATATTGTGCGATAACGTGACTTCATTTAGGATTTCCCCAGAGATTTTTTGGCTCTTGTCAGAAAATATTCGCTAACGAGATTCAATAATAAAGTCATTAAAAGCAACAAAAGACCTATGGCAAAAAGCGCCCTGTAATGGTCCGAGCCTTTCACCGTCTCGCCCATCTCTCCGGCAATTGTCGCCGTCATCGTTCGTACGGATTGCGAGAGGTTCCACCACGGGTGAGGTATCTGGCTGGCATTGCCCGAAGCCATCCAAACGACCATCGTTTCCCCTATCGCCCGCATCATTCCCAAAACAATCGCGGCAATAATCCCGCTGTGTGCGGCGGGAATTACCACTTTGAACGTCGTCTCAAATCGCGTGGCGCCGAGGCCATACGATGCTTCTCTCAGCTCTCTTCCCGTAGCCGAAAGAGAATCTTCCGCCACACTTATTATCGTCGGAAGCGCCATAATCGAAAGCAACAACGACGCATTCAGAGCATTCGTCCCGGAGGTAAAACCCAGATACTTCTGGAGCCACGGCGCCAGAACCAGAACGGCAAAAAAGCCGTAAGCGACAGATGGAATCGCCGCGAGAATCTCGATGATGGGTTTTACGATATTTCTTATCCTGAACGATACAATTTCACTAAGGAAAATCGCCGATAAAACACCGATCGGAACGGAGAACACAAGAGCCGCCGCCGTTACATATACCGAGCCGACAATCAATGCCAGGACTCCGAATTCAGGTGTTCCATGCGCTTCCGGATACCAGGCCGTGCCGGTCAGGAACTCAACAATGCTGAACTTTCCCAGAAATGGAAATGCTTCCAGAATTACAAAAAGAAAAATCAGAAAGACGGCCAGAACCGAAGTAACGGTCAACGCAAAAAGGGCCAGACGACCAAGGTGTTTGAATAAAAACCCCCTGATGTCCTGCCCAACCGTCAACACAAGCGGCTGTTGAAATCCCGCCGCATTTCGCACTGTCTGCTCGGCGTTGTTACCGTTCATTCCTATATTCGCATCTCAAAATTAAATTTAATTATCTCAGTAGCTTGTCACAGCCACGAATCCCTTGTCTTCGACAACTTCCTGTCCCCGCTCTGTCAGGTGAAACGTTACAAACTTATGGGTCATCGAGCCGAGTTCCGGATAACCGTTTGTAAACATAAACAAAGGTCTCGATACCGGATATTTTCCACTCATTATGGTCTGAATAGATGGTTTCACCCCGTCCAATGTTATGGCTTTTATACCCGTCTGAACAAAACCGTAACCGACATAACCGATAGCTCCCGGCGTATTCTTAACTCTCGCAAAAGCCTGGGGATTCGAAGTAACGTATTCGACGCTCGATGCCATTTTCTGCTTTTTCATAATAAAGCTGTCGAACGTGTCGTATGTCCCGGACTCCGTATCGCGGCTGATTACAACCATGGGAATATCGGGGCCTCCTACTTCTTTCCAGCTCCTGATTTTGCCCAAGTAAATATCACGAACCTGCCCGGAGGTCAGGGCATTAACCGGATTCGAGGGATGAACCACGACACAAACTCCATCCATCGCAACCACATGAGCAACGGGAAACGCTCCCCTGGCAACAGCATCTTTGAATTCCTGATCCTTCATAAAGCGGCTCATCGTCGCGATATCGCATCGGCCGTCGATAAGTGCCGCCGCACCGGTTCCGCTGCCGCTTTTATTGACCGTGATCGTCACATCCGGATACATATCCTTAAATACCTCGGCAAAACCGTCGGCAATCGGACCAACCGTTGTCGAGCCTTCGATGTGAAGTTTCTCGGCTCCGATCGCGCTGCCTGCAACAATTAAAGCCAAAACCGCGAAACCACACAAACTATTTTTTTTCATAACTGTTCTCCTTTATAATCTTCAGTTAAAATATACGCCTAGAATGTTAGAATAATGTTAAAGCTGCGTTAAATATTTATAAGTATATCATTAGAAATCGAACTGCAGCCGCATCATAAACATATTCGCCTGCCCGATAGTATCCTTGTCCGCACGAACATAATCCCACATTATTTTTGTATTCGGATTCAGATACCAGTTCAGACCCGCGGTGATATTATTGAGTTTACCACCTGTAACATTACCGTCGTTGAGGTCAAGCTCTGAAAGCCTGGCTTTAACTTCCCACGCACCGGGATCGCCGCCGTAGCTATAGTTACTTTTCGGCTTAATCCTGCTAAATGCGGCTTCTGAAGTTTTATATCTGCGATGCTCACCCGTCAGGAAATAGCTGGCCTGAACATAATAGCCATCGAAACCGACGTCCGAACCGGCAAATCTTTCCGCATCCGCTTTGATATATTCGGCCTGCAACGAGAGCGGCCCGTTCACCCAGGCGGCTTCGAGTCCCAATAAATCCACCCGGTCTCCGGCGATAGAACCTGTATCTACGAAATCATTTGCCAAATGTGCTTCCGGCGAAGCGTCATAGCTATAAGAATCGTCGGGATTCCTGTAACTGTAGCCGGCGCCGACGTGAAGCAGAGAGGCCCCGCCGTCTTCGTATATCGGCAGTGCCGTAATTCGACCGGTGATGTTGTATCCGCCGTCATCGCCACTGTCTTCGCCGTAGTTGTCGGTATCCCTGAAGAGACCGATTGCGGCAGTCATTTTTTCATCCGACGCAACATGATGCAGCATTACGCCGGTGTTTCGGCTGGGGGCAAAAGCATTCGGCAGCGCTCTTTCAAGAAATGTAATGTATTTGCTGCTTGTCAATTCTTCCAGACTGAATGGCTCTTTGAAATGTCCGACTCGAAGCGTACCCAGGGGGAAATCGGTCAAACCAAGATAGGCATCTTTGAAATCCGCATCGCCGCCCTCGAAATCGAGTTGCAGCTTATATTCCACGTTGTCGTAAATCAGGCCGGAAAAATAAAGTCTCGCCCGTCTGAATTCGACACCGTCTTCCTGCTCGCCGATGTTTGTCTTAATATCATCATCCTCGCTCGACCAGAACCAGTCGTTTTGCAGGCGCCCGCCGATTTTAAGCTTAAAAGCTCCGTCTTCAGTATTCAGATTAAGGCCATCCTTCCAGAAAACTCGAAAGTCGGTCGGACTCGTTTCGGCCTTCCTCTGTTTCTCCAATTCCGCCGTCCTGTTTTCCAGATTCGTGAGCTTTTCCCTGATATCACTTAGCTCACCTGAGCCGGCCTGTGCCACAGAATACCAGCAGAACAGTGCGGCAAGAGTTGCCGTCAGCAAAATCTCTTTCTTCATTTCTTCATTTCTCATTTGTGCATCTCCCAAAAAACCTCATCAATCTTTTCCTGTCTAAAGCCATACTTTAGCAGTTTCTTAGCGTTTTGTCGGCATTAAAAATAATCTCGTATTGTTAGGCAAATATCAGGTTTCTATTAGAATTGCATTAAATAACTCAACCAAACCATACGGTATTTCACAACGTCAATTTTCATAATTATCTTTTGAGTCGTACCCGCACTTTTTACAAAAAATTCCCATCGCATTGAATCCCACTTTGAAGATTCGGTAGAGCAAATAGCACACTCCGATCCAACATATTACGTCTTTTAAAATCTCATGCATAGACCAATCCTTCCAATGGTTTTTTTAGCTGCAAAATCGTCTTCAAGGCTTTTCTTTGCATATACACAGTCTTGTATGGCAATCGGAAATAATTATTCCGCCGCGGAATTTCCCGGCAGATCGCGAATAAAATGGATATTACAAGTTGCATTTTTCCAGGATAGAGTTTCATAACTGATATCTTGCGGGAGTATTGTTAGGAATTTATTAATATAGTGTAAAAACTATGTTAATATTGGAAATGCAAATTCACTGAATTCGGATATTAATCGAGAGGTAAATTTACCGTGAAAGTGCTGCCTGCGCCGAGCGTGCTCTGAACCGTGACATTGCCGCCATGAACCTCGGCTATATGTTTGACAATAGCCAATCCGAGCCCCGTGCCGCCCAATTTGCGGCTGCGGCTTTTATCAACAACATAAAATCTCTCGAATATCCGTTCCTGATATTTTTTAGCTATACCGCAGCCGTTATCATGGACGGAAACTGCCACCATGCCGTTTTTTTGCCGCACCTGTATTTGTATCGTGCTTTTCGGCTCGCTGTATTTGACTGCATTATCAACAAGATTCAACACGGCCTGTTCCAGCAGTGCCGGATTAATTTTTGCCTGTATATTCTCGCCGCAATCGAGATCGACCTTTATATTTTTGTCCCTGGCTTTTATCGAGGAAAGCTCAACTACGGAAGAAAGCACCGGTTTAAGATGTTTTTTCTCAAAAGTTATTTTCCTTTGTCCGCCGGTCTCTTCCAGACTCGAAAGCGTCAGCAGGTCTTCAACAATCGCGTTCAGCCGGTCGGAATGCCTGGCAATAATCTGAAGAAAACGTTCGGCCTCTTTCGGCTCGGTTATGGCGCCCTCCTGCAACGTCTCGACAAAACCTTTAATAGATGTTATAGGTGTTCTCAGCTCGTGCGATACATTGGCGACAAAATCCCGCCGGAGATTTTCAAGACGACGTATCCTGGTTATGTCACTGAGGACGATAACCGCTCCACTTCTGGCACCCCTGCTGTCCGCCAAACCGGCGCCGTCAAGTCGAATGATTCGTTCGACCGGACCGGATAAAACAATGTCGGTTTCACCCGTCTCCGCCTCGCTTAAAACATCATGCAGGTACTTCTGCAAATCCGGATTTCGGATAGCTTCCTCGACACTGCGTCCCTGAGCCTTATCCTTTTCTATACCGAGAAAATTCGCCGCGGCATGATTGACACTGACAATACGTCCGTCCGAATCAACCGCCAGGACTCCCTCGACCATACTCGAAAGAATAGCCTCTGACTCGTTCCGTTGCCTGGTGATTGTCTCGAATCTTTTCTGTAACTGCCGGGCCATCTCATTCAACGAACCGGCAAGCTCGGCAAGCTCAATCTGCTTCGGCACAGGGACACGCAGATTAAGCTCTCCGGAAGCAAATCGCTGAGCCGTATCTTTCATTTGTTCGATCGGCCGGCTTATTCTGCGAGAAATAACCAGACTGATTAACGCCGCAATAACAGCGACAATCACAACACTCAGAAAAATCTTATCATATATTTTATTCAGCTCATTATGAATTGCCGTCACAGGAATGGCCGTTCGCACAACCGCCAATACCTTTCCCTGCTCTTCTATCGGAACAGCAAGATACATCATCTTTTCGCCTAATGTATCGCTGAATCTCAAAGACCTGCCAATCCCCTTTTCAAAAGCATCTTTGAACTCAGGCCGGTCGCTGTGATTTTCCAATGGTTCCTCTTTATCCGACTCGGCAATAACCTTACCATCGGCTAAAATAATTGTGATTCTCGTCGAGCTGCACTGGCCAAGCTCCTTCGTTAACCGATCGATGTCCTTAAAGTCGGATTCTTCAAGTTTAGGAAGAACCTGCTTTTCAATCAGCCGGGCACGGGCCTGGAGATCAGCCGCGACCTGATTATCATAGAACTCCGGCAGTAATTGCGACAGATAAACAGCGATAACAACCAGTGCGACGACAACAATCAGCAGGTATGCGGGATAAATCTGCCACAATAAACGTCGTTGAGACATCAATCAATCCTTAAAACGATAGCCGACTCCCCGGACTGTTTCGATATATTTG
>JAFGBG010000153.1 GCA_016933295.1 Sedimentisphaerales bacterium
AACCAAGCTCGTCGAATATAAAGGCGAACAGACCATAGTATTTCAAGATGAGTATCATGTTGTTGTTTTGGATATCCCAAAGTAATATATCCTTGCATCGTGGTCCAGCTCGACGCGGCTGCTATGCATCGCGATTGAGCCCGTGTGTTATTTGCTCCTGTAGCATGATTACTATAAATAACAAAACAAGGCTTAAACTAATAATATGGGTACTAATCATATGTATTCCAATACTTTCAATAGGATTACCCATTTTGGGGATTTCTGTTTTTTCACATTTCTACATTAGATGGGAAGAATCCAAGGATATAAGCTTCGATCTTGAATTGTGGCATTCGGGAAGCAAGGACAAACTTTATAACGAAGAAGATTTTAGGATAGATGCTCCGCGTATTAAAATGTACCGCGATTTTATAGCAAACCAGCCATGGAAGGGAAAAACCAGGAACGATATTGAGGAGTGGCTTGGCAAGCCTGACAACTTTACCTTTCGTGAAGGTTGGGATTTTAACTATTGGATGGGTTTTCAAAGGGGACCAATAAAAATGGATTCTGCATGGCTATGCTTCCGGTTTGATAATGAAGGTAAAGCAATTGAGGCAAGGATGATGCAGGATTAAACTATATAACAAAATTGAATCTAAATATCTTAGGAGAAGATATGAACAGGCAGGTAACTCAGGACGATATAATTTATTTTGTGGTGACGGATCGTTTCTTCGGCAGGAACAAACGAACCGCCGAGCCGTCGGATACGAGCATTCATGGAGGAACGCTCGACGGCATTCTCGAGAAGCTCGACTATCTTATCGAGCTGGGTGTGACGACGATTTGGGTGACACCGGTTTACGAGAACATTCGAAGCCACGGAAGCACCGAGCCGTACCACTACTATTGGCCGCAAAGCTTCGAGCGGATGGACAGACGCCTGCTCGACGGTACAAATATGACCGACTCGGTGGATATGAGCACGTTCGGAAGGTTCGTTGAGCTGTGCGAAGCCAGGGGCGTGAAGGTAGTGCTCGATATGGTCGTCAACCATGCGGGCTACTGCGCACAGAGTTATTTTGATTCCACCTGGTTCAACGAAGGCGGCTCGGGCGACGTCAAGGGCGAGCTTGCGGGCCTGCCGGACTTCAATCACGATAATCCCGAGGTGCTCGATTTTTTCATCGGCAATATCGAGAACTGGATAACCACAGGCAAGGTCACCAACATCCGCATGGATACCGTCAAGCACGTCGAGCCCAAGTTCTGGCATTATTTCAAGAGCCAGATACGCGGCAAATATCCATATATATGTCTCATCGGGGAGGTGCTGTTCGAGGGCAAGGAGGATGTGAGCAGGCTCTTAGAGTATCAGAACTACCATGACTTCGATTCGATATTCGATTTCCCGCTGTGTACGGCTTTGCGATCGACTCTCATTTACGATGAAAGTCTTATCTATTGGCTTGCACGCCCGCGCTTAGTCGAGGGTGAGCCGTTGGGAGTGCTTGACCATGACAATCCGCTCAAGAAGGGATACCGTAACTCCAACAGGCTCGTCACGCTGCTCGATAACCACGACCTGGAGCGGCGGATTATGAGCCATGCCCGGACGAAACACACCGGTGATGACGGCGGACTTGACTGGGCAATCAGGGTTACGAAGCTCTGCCTCGGCGCTTTGTTCACCATGCGGGGAATACCGCAGATATATTACGGCACCGAGGTCGGGCTCGAAGGCTGGAAGGAAGAAGACGACCGCGACCTTCGCCGCGATTTCCCGTGGCATGTGATAGGCGACGACAATCACCCGCAGCGGCAGTTCCGCAAGGAGCACGAGATTTACGAGTGGACCCGCGACCTGATACGTCTGCGCAGGGGCAATGCCGCTTTGAAATACGGAACAACGGTGACACTGTTCTCGGACGATCTGGTCTATGCGTTCCTGCGCATCGCCACGGATGATGTCGCTCTGGTGATTATCAACAACGGATACAAAAAGATGCCTCATCCGATCTGTTTGAACCTGAATACGTCGGTAATCCCGAAGCGCGTAGTGGCCATGATAACCGGGGGGCTCAAGCACTGGAAGACGGGGCAGGCCCTGACGGTGCAGGACGGCAATGTGCTGGCTACGGTTGACGGCAAGACAATCGATATCTTCTGCAGCAATGGCCAATGAGAAAATGCTTGAGCTGATGACCAGGAACAAAACAGCAAACCACCCACTCCAGTGGATTCGACTCCGTCTGGAGTCGTCAAACGACCTAAAGCCCGCCGCTTTAATTATGGAAATAATATGAGATACCCAGGTTACCTTCTAATCCCAGTTTTCATGTTTGCCGATTATTTTCTGACAGTAGTAGGAGCTATTTTAAAGGAGAAGAAATATGACCTTCATTTTAAAACTAAATATTACGAACTAAATCCTGTTTGGCAGAAGCATATTGAACAGAAAAAATGGTTTAATCCAAAACATATATTACTTACTCTGGCAATCTCATCTATATTGATCTTTCTAACAGAGATTGGAAGCCTGCCTGAACCATTCCCACAGGTCTTTCTGGGTGTAATTCTTTCAGTATTCGCAATGCTCATTGGTAGGCATTTGTCTAATTTGATGATTTTTGTGTACATAGGAAGGAGACCGGATGAAATTTCCGGGCAAGTGACAATGTCACATCCTTTGATATTGTGGCTCTCTCTTTTCCAGTATTTAGTGGGAATTATACCTCTTGTTCTAATTTTAGTTTTTACACGAAGTTCATTTGTTTTGGGAGCTGTTATTGGTTCAGTTCTTCTGATTTTGACTCATTTGAGATGGCTTAGGAAGTACCGGAAAAAAGCAAATCAGAAGAGCAATGATATTAATCTATGCGAAACAAAATAAAAAGGTATTAGCATACTGGTGCTAAGGACCGCTCGTACCTCACTATCCCAGACCAACGGCGCCAGAAGTGACATAATTAAATCCTCGGGAGAGAAGAAATTTTATTCCGAGGATTTTTTTTACCGGTTTGACTGCACAGACAATACCATCAACCGGCTCGCCCCAATAATCGTTCGAGTCAGCGGAATTTTCGTTTTTCGATTTCTGGGGTTGTTTTTTCGCCGCGGCTTGCTGTTGCATTCGGAATCGTGCCCTGACGGATGAGGCGTCGAATTGCATTTTATATCGAGCCGTTTTTCCCGGCGAAAGTTCTACGTCTATTTCTTTTTGATTGTACTGATTGTTGCTTATATTCAGGCGCCATTTGCCGGCAGGCATCCCATCGAACCGATACAGACCGTCTGAATTGGCTTCTTCGGAATAAAATATTCTGCCGTATTTGTATCCGCTGCCTTTCGGCATTTCTGTATTGAAACTAAAAGAAATCGCATCCACAGGCTCGCCGTCGGCGTCCGTTACCTGAAGCTCGAGCGAGCATACGGACTTCGACAAATCCAGTACGATATCGGATATTTCCTGCCCTTCGTTATTTTCGAGAATTAAAGACCCGCACAGACCAGCGTATTCGCGGCGATACCCTCGCTCCTGCTGTACCCGGCGATATTTTGTATATGACAGCAGGGCCGGCCCGGCGGCAATGCCCTCAGCGGCGAATTTGCCCTGAGAGTCGGTCGTGACGGTTCTATCTGGAGCGGTATGGGAATAGTGAATGTTGGCAAACAGTTCCAATTCGGCATCGACTAAAGGCTGGCCGTCGGGGCCAAGGACGAGGCCGCTTATTTTTCCCGGCCGCTGCATGATAATGACATTATCTTCGGGGTAGTTATATTCGTTATATCGATATCGCCCGTCGGGAAGAGGCTGGACAAAAAGCCCTTCTTTAGCTAAAAAGCCGTCCGCGGTGACAATTAATTCGTAATGCTCGTCATACGGCGGAAGGATCAGAGAGAATCTGCCGCTCTGGTCAGTGAGTTGATGGGCTGCTTCGACTCTGCGCTGGTGGCTGCCTCGTTCATCCTTGTAGCGCTCGGTTTTAGTGATGCTCAGTTTTGCGGCGGCAACCGGATTGCCGGTAGTATCGATGACCCGACCGGCAAAGGGCAGCTCGACGGGTTCGACGTCGCCGCTATTTTCGTACCATTGAATAGCCTGTGCCAAAAGCTTTTTGAAGCCCGGCAGGTTCGCACTATACATTATTTCGACCGTTTCCTGCGTCTCGTCCGTGCCGAGATTTCCGATATTAGTGCCGTACCATACATTCAAAGTTCTTATTATATAATACGCCATGTATGTCGAGGATTCGTTGTTAATCCACTGCCTTGACGTTATCTCGGACAGCGTTCGGCGAAGGTAATTAATATACGTTTCAGTGGCTTCTTTTTTATCGAGATTATGTGCGATTTTTGTCCTGACCGTATTGCAGTTACCCGAATCCATTTTTCCGAATTCCGGCGTGAATATTTCCTTTAACAGCTCGTTTGCCCCGGCATCCAGATTTTCATCCGAGAGGTTATCACGGATAAGCAGCAGGCGAAGCTTTATTTTCTCCGGTATTTTGTCATAGACCCTGTTGTTGTTTGCTACGCGCCGATACCATGCTTCGAGAGCGGACCACCATATCCATGGTTTTTCATTTTGCGCCAGCTCCCAGAGGGCATCGGTGGTTTCCTGAGATTTCGTAAAGTTTAGATAAAGAAAAATATCGTGAAGTACTCCGCTGTCGTCTGTGTTTAGAATGAGTTGTTTTAACTTTTGTATCCGGTCGATTGTAAGCTCGTTTAATCTGTAGTTAACCATCGTATGTGCAATTTGATGATTATCCTGACGCCATGAGCGTTCGGTATATGGATAGCCGTGGCTTTGCGACGGTTTTCTGCCGAGCCTATCGATTGCCATATCGAAAAATTCAGGCCATTTTCCCATCAGGCCGACCTGAATCCCGTAATGCTCGACGGGATATGAGCCGGCCCATTGTGCCGCGGCTCGGTGAATTTTGTCCTGAGTCGCTTCGTCCAGCTCGGAGATTTGGATTTTGGATTTGTCATATTTAATCGACTCAAAAGTTCGCATCATATGCCAAGTGCCCTGGATAATATCGATAACTTCGATTGCTTCCCGTGGGTTCTTGAAATCGTACTGACTTAATTGTTCGGGAGTCATTCCCGTAAGATTGAGCCTTTCGGCCATTATATCGAGGTACTCGGGATGTGTGCGCCGAGGCAGATTCGGATATTTAACTTTAACGTTCTTGAAAGTAATTTCGCAAGGTTGCTCGCCGATAGTAACAGCGGCTATTTCATCGAGTGACAGGGGGATTTCCCTGTATGTCCGGGCCGCCCCTCTGCTGCCGCTGTGACCGTCGCCTGAAAGAAGTAAATACCTTTTGCCTTTCAGGTCGTACATGATAACCGGCGTATCACTGTCGAAAGACTCGGTAGTGACGAATCGCATACCTATATCTGTTCCAATAGCATTAGAAGATTGCTGGAAAGTCACTGAGTATGGAAGATTCTGGTCGGCCTTGTACGTCTTGTCTATGGCAAAAGGCCCTGTGAATGTGCATCTTGCTTCCAGGCGGTCTCCATAGTAATAACGCAAGGTAAAGTCGATGTAATCGATCGGTACTTTATAACTGAAAAGGAAAAAATGTCTATAATATTTGCGGTCGAACGTTACCGAATAAACAAGTGTCGATGGGTCATTAGTCTGGTCGTATATGTTTTGAAAGCCGCCTCCCAGAGTCCGATCTGAATCCGATACTTTAAGCTTCTGAAAAACGTTGAAAAGCAGTTGGTTTTCGACTTTCGGGACCTCGAAAATAAAATCGCGGTGCTGGCTCTCGGGCTTCCATGAATGTACCGATGAGATGGGTAATTTGAGTGACTTATCTATTATTTTGCCGTTGGGATCGTACAAATATTGGCCGCCATCCGGGCGGACGCCTACCAGCCGTATATCGAGGGGGCCGTTATTTGTAACTGACATTTTTGCATGAGCAATCCCCGCCATAGGCAAAAGAATTGCCGCAGATATGATTATCAGCGAAAGGCTGAGCAGGCCGAGCCTGGCGGTTTTCGGAATCGGGCGGTTGAGAATATGTTTGATTCTGCCTGACAGGGCGTTTTCCGATTCGACGACGCCGATTAATCGTAGGCCAAGGGCCGGGCGTTCGAGGGTCAGTTTTGCAATATTGACCAGCGTCTGCGGATAATCTCCGGCGGTTTTTCCCATTGCGACGAGCACCGCTTCATCGACCGCCTGCTCGCGAATGCGGCGGATTATCGCGTTGGCCGGCCAGAGCAGAGGATTATAAAAATAGACGGTTTGCAGGAGTGTTTGCATAAGGTTTACCCACAAATCGCCTCGTTTGATGTGTACAAGCTCGTGCAGCAGGACCATTCGCATCCGGTCGGGTTCCAGGCTTGCCGCGATGTTCTGCGGCACTAAAATCACGGGTTCGAGCAGGCCGCAAACCGCAGGGCTTGCCGCACCGGCGGAAAGTTTGATTTCAATCCTGCTTTTTATTCTCATGCGTATGCGGCATTCGTCGAGCAAATACTTTATCGAATCGCCCGCCGGTTGCGCCTGTCGGACGAGTCTTCGGACGAATATCACTCGCTGAATCAATAAAAATCCCATCGCCAGCACTATAGCCAGCCAGCTTAAAAACAATCCGGCGCGCCACGACAATTTCGCCTGAATTATAGCCGATGGCTCGGCAACTTCTATCGGTTCGGCGATAGCTGCCTGTGGCTCTATTTCCGGAACGGGCGGCCTTTGCACAATCGGCTGCTCGGGTCGAACATCTGTAATATACGGTGGCGACGGAGTTTCGTGCGGAATTGCCGGCGGTGGTTCGATATCGGTTTTCGGCGTCGTTCGGACAGGTTCCATCCGTGCCAGGTTGTCACCGGCCAGCCGGCCGATACTGTACTGCCAATCCAGTGACGTCGGCAAAACCAGCTTTACCAGAACCAGCATCCAGAGGCAATAGCGAAATATAGCCCGCACTTTGTTGCGCAGCAGTAAATCGACGAAAAGCAAAATCAGAATCAGCACGCACGACTGGATCAGCATCGGCCATGCGAAACCGGCGAATATCTCCCCCGCCTGATTTAAGCGTTCTATTAAAGCATTCATAAAAACCTCTCCCAATATAGTTTTTTTCTCCGGCGAACAGAGGCCGTTTTAAAATTATTTTCTTTTAGCGGCTCGGTCCTTATTGCGCCTGCTTTTTATCAATTCCTCCAGTTGCTTGAGTTGCTCCTGCGGCAAATTGTTGTTGTCCAGCATAAACTGCATCATTGGTGTCATAGCTCCGTTGAAAGCCCTTTTTACTGTTCGCATAATCTCGCCGCTTTGCGCCTGCTTTCTGGTAATTGCCGGGCTGTACAGAATGAGGTTTCGCAATCTCTGCGTTTTGAGCAGCCCTTTGGCGACCATGCGATCCATCGTTGTTTTGACGGTGCTGTATGCCCAGTTTTTGTTTTTTTGGATTTCTTCCTGAACGTCCGGTGCCGAACGGGGCGAGTTTTCCCAGAGAACCTGAAATATAGTCCATTCGCCGTCGGTAAGCTCGAATTTCTTTTTCTGCATAATAATCTCCCCTTATCTTTACGCATGACAAGAATACTTTACAGATGTAAAGATTGCAAGAAAAAAAATTATTTTTCTGCCGTTTTTTTATAAAGCGTTGTTTAGTAAAAATTTAGGTATAAGGAGAATCTTTGCCCTGCGAGCTTACTTTGCCGCTTATTAAAACAGCCAAACTACGATTTTGTTTGTTGATTGCAGATTTTGATGCTATTCATTAATATGTGGAAAAAAATACAATCTGACAACCTTTATTCGTCAGGGATAAGTGCTTATGTTCAAAAGAATTTTCTTGTGCATCATTGCCGCAGTTCTGGTATCCTGTGCCGCATATCAACCGAGCCACACCCGGAAAGTATTAAAGTATAATGATATAACATTCTTCATTATAACGGATTCCCATTATGGAGTCGGCGACGACGAGAGCATTCCCGCCAATCAAACGACAATCGAGAAGATGAATTCTTTGCCCGGTACGTTATATCCGGATGTCATAGGCGGCAGAGTCGATGTTCCGCGCGGTGTTATCGTGCTGGGTGACCTTACTCAGGACTGTCTGCCGGAGGAATGGGAATGGTTCACCGCCGATTACGGCATCGATGGCGAGGGCAGAGTAGATTATCCGGTTTATGAAGGCTGGGGAAACCACGATTGTCACAATGATCGAATGTTTGTCCGGGAAGGAATCTTCGCAAGGAACAAGAAGCGGCCCGGACTAACGAATGTCTCGGACAATGGCTACCATTATTCGTGGGATTGGGATGATGTACATTTTGTTCAACTGAATATTTATCCGGGCGCAGGCTCGGGCGATCCGAACAGTTGGGGTAATCCGGAGGACAGTGTGGCGTTTTTAATTAGCGACCTTCAGGAGCATGTCGGTGCGAGCGGCGGAGCGGTGGTTCTCTTGTTGCACTTTTCCTTCGACGAATGGGGACTTAAAAACTGGCAGGAATGGGAGCAGGATATTTTTTATAATGCAGTTAAAAATTACAATGTTATCGCCATGTTCGGAGGACATGGTCATACGACGCTCTCGGGCGACTGGAGAGGTATAGACTACTACGAGATTCCCGCGTCACAACCTGTCGAGGATGGAAAAGGATTCGGTGTAATACACATAACGAAGGATGAATTAGTTGTCACGGTTAGGAACAATACAAATAGCTGGCATAAGAAATACTATGTAAAGAATCTTCGTTTAGAAGATTAAGCCCTGTGAGATGTTTTTTCCCGCCGCTCATTAAAACATGCAAACAACAGCATTGTTTATTGATTGTGACTTCATCGTAAATAGTATATGTCGGTAAAAGATGACAGCATCGAGAAAAGATGTTAAAATGCCGCCGGGAACATTAAACCTGTAAAAAACAAAAAAATATAAATTGAGGATTCAATGATAAAACAGCCGACATCCAGAACATGTTTCATGTGTGGTCGTGAAAATAGTCATGGCCTGAAAATGGTATGGTATAACAATCCCGAATTAAACCGGGTTGAAGCGGACGTTACCATACCCGAGCATTTCAACGGATATCCGGGGATTGTACATGGTGGAATTATCGCCGCTATTCTGGATGAGACCGCAGGCAGGGCAGTTATGCTGGATGGCGATTTTAACAACTTATTTGTCACCTTAAGACTGAACTTGACTTTCAGAAGGCCCACACCGACAAACACATTGCTGAAGGCGGTTGGCCGGCTCGAGCATAAGGGGCATAAAGGCATGAAAGTCGCGGCAGAATTATTATTGCCGGACGGCACGGTCACAACCGAATGTAAAGCAGTTGTTATAAGGCCGACCGGGCAGATTTCCAAAAGCTGGGAGCATGAAAAGAAGTTCTGGCGGGTAGAAGATGATTAATACCTACGGTCTTAAATAAATTCGCTTTCGAGATATTTTGCTCTACAAATTGATTTAATTTTATCTTTATTCAAACACGTATT
>JAFGBG010000154.1 GCA_016933295.1 Sedimentisphaerales bacterium
TAATTGTTACAATTGATAACCACAATATTTATGGGGGCCTTGGCTCTGCCGTGGCGGAGGTTGTCTCCGAAAATTATCCCGTTCCTGTAAAACGAATCGGGGTCCGAGATGTATTTGGAAAATCCGGCTCTAACGAAGAAATGAAAAAATACTTTGGCTTGCGTGCCGAAGATATTGCGGAACAAGCTCTTGCATTTATGAAGAAAGCACGAGAATACACCGCCGTTCGGGATAATCAGAATTAACCGTTCGTTGAGGGTGCCAGACACAGGGCTCTGTATAAATTTTCCAAAATTGTAGTTCCGGCAATTATCCGAAAACGGCTTTTAGCCAGGCCTGTGCCATCAGGTGCGCGCCGGCAAGAGTCGGATGAACGCCGTCGGCCGCCCAGTATTGTACCGGAGCTTTTTTTGTAGCCTTATCGAAAACCGACTGGAAGGGAACGAATATCGCTTTGCATTCGGCGGCGACTTTTTTCGCCGCGGTACGGTAGCCGTCGAAGTCCGGGAACCATGTATTTTCCACCACGCCGCAACGAAGCACGAACGGCTCGCAAACTACCAAGGTCACTTCCGGCAGCTCTTTGCGCGTGCGTTGAAGCAGGGCATGATAATCTTTTTCGTAAGTCTCGATGGTTCCTTCGTAACCGTGTTTGGAAATGTGCCAGTAATCGTTGACACCGACGAGGATGCTGACGATGCCGGGTTTCAGGGCGATGCAGTCGGCGTCCCATCTCTCGGAGAGCTGGAAGACCTTGTTGCCGCTTATGCCGCGATTATAGATTTTCGGTTCGAGATCGCTGTATTCGTCAAGCAATTGCGAAGCGGCAAGAAGGACGTATCCCGTCCCCAGCCCCCTGAGGTCATTAGCGTAATCCTGCCTTCTCCTGTCACGACCTAAGTCAGTAATGGAGTCGCCCTGGAACAGGATGACGTTGTTCTTATCGGTTAAGCGGCAGGCCGTCGGGCCGCAAGAGCTCATGATAGATTCGCAACAGCCGGCGGAAGATAAGATGGAAGAAGCCATCAGGCCCGCGGCAGTTGCGGCGGCGGTTTGTTTTAGGAAATTTCGTCGTGTAGTGTGATTATTTTTTGAATTCGCTATGCTCACAATTCGTTCTCCTTCACTGATATAGCCGTATTTTTTTGAATATGATCAATATTTTACATTCGCCGATGCGTAATTATAGTCGGCACAATCGTTTAATTCCAGTTCCTTTATGGTTATAACTCCAAAAAAGCGATCCTGCCGGAAAGCGGTTCTTTAGTACTTCTAATGCCTGAAATGTTTGCCTTTTTAAGCTATTTTTCTTGACACACAGGTATTCGATTTTGTATAGATAATCATAGAGAGACCGCATAAAAGAACCGATATTCGGAGTTGGAAATTTTTACATATCATGATTACGATTGAGCCAAAATGCCGTTTTTTAAGGGCAAAAAGGGAATCTACCCCTCGAAATTCCGCGAATTTGTATTTTTCCTCGGCATATCGGCACTTATTAATTTCTGTCGCTGTTAATAACCGAACCTCAAGGTTCTGTTTGAGTCGGTTCAATCTGCCGCAACTATCTATCGGGATGGGAGTTAAGTTAATTCCTTCATCCGCCGATAAAATTATGAAACGCTTACTTTAAATTCTTGAAACGATATTTTTCGCCGGTAATATTCGGCACATCCTGGCTTTTGAGTCGCGCATTGTCAGGCTTTTTTAGATGCGTAATTACAATATATTCATCTGAACACTTTTTGAAGGAGAGTATGATGTGTAGAAGAATAATTTTTTTAGCCCTAATTTTGATTGTTGGATTTGTCGTTAATGATCTCTGGGGACAATCGGCGGTAAAGGTCAACTTTCAATCGAGGACGACGGGTTCCAGGGAAGTACCGGAGGGATATCTGGCGGATTACGGAGATGTGTTCGGCGACCGTGGCAACGGTTTCAGTTATGGCTGGACTGTGGATAAGACATCCAGTGCACGGGATCGCGATACACACTCCGATCAGCGTTACGACACGTTAAACTGTGTGACTCATTGGGGTACTGGCGTGGGTGATTGGGAGATAGAATTGCCGAACGCTGTATACGACGTGTATATAGTAGGTGGAGATCCGGGTTATACCGACCAGACCAATTCATATATCGTAGAGGGTGTAGAAATCATTGATCCCTCGCCTGGTGCCGATGGTAATTATTTTGACGAATATACCGTAACAGTGACTGTAGCCGACGGACGCTTAACGGTTGCGCCTTACACCAGAAGCGATTGGCCCATCACAAAAATATGTTTTATAGAGATTGTAGATATACGTGTAGCTCTGCCTGTCAGCCCGACTAACGACAGTGTTTTGACCAGTACATCGGTAACTCTTGAATGGCTTGCCGGTGTGGATGCTATCCAGCACGATGTGTATATTGGTGATGATTTCGATAAAGTTAATGAGGCAACAACTTCCACACCCGATATCTATAAAGGACGTCAGAGTGAGCTGGTTTACCCGGCAACCGGCACGTTGGAGTTGGAGCCCGGCAAGACATACTACTGGCGCATTGATGAATTCGACGGTACAAATATTATAAAAGGAGGAATTTCAAGATTTACAATCCAGGTTGTCACGGCCTACAGTCCGGAGCCGGTTGACGGCGGTCTTTTTGTCGATCCCGATACATCACTTGGCTGGTCAAGAGGTTCAGGTGCTCTTATGCATCACGTTTATTTCGGTGATAACTTCGAGAGTGTAAGAGATGCTACTAAAAACTCACCGGAGTACAGGGGCATGAAAGTTGTAAATACCACTACATGGCAGCCGCCGGATACACTCGAGCTCAACAAAACATACTACTGGCGAATTGATGAGCAAACATCAGGTGGCGCTCTTAACCAGGGTGCTGTTTGGAGTTTCACAACTGCTCCTCGCGCCGGTGGTGGTCTAAAAGCACAGTACTATGGCACCGAGGATTTGACCGGTGATCCTGTTATGACTCGGATAGATCCTGAGATTAACTTTGACTGGGGAACTGCTTCACCAGAACCCAATGTTGTTCCGGAAGAAGGTTTCTCAATTCGATGGACTGGCGCTATTGAGATACCGGCTGACGGGGAATGGACTTTCTGGACATATGCGGACGACGGTGTCAGGTTATATATTAACGGACAAATGCTTATCGAAGTCTGGGGTGCTGCCAGACCGCTTGCATGGGATAGCGGTACAATTACTCTCGATGCCGGTATATATCCTATTGTGATGGAATTCTACGATGACATAGATGAGACCCCTCATGCTGTTGTCCGATTGTTATGGCAGGGGCCGCTTATCCCTACTCGGCAGATAATACCTGCCGGGGCATTACAGCCGCCTATGTGGGCGATGGCTGTAAGCCCGGCAAATGGGGCGGTTGACATCAGCCAGACGCCGACGCTTCAGTGGTCTGCAGGAGACCAGGCTTTAGAGCATGATGTTTATTTCGGTACGGATTACAACGATGTAGCTAATGCTGATATAACTACGCCCGATGTTTATCGTGGCAGGCAGGTTTTGGATGACACTACTTACATTCCCGCCGAATCACCTCTTGGAATGAACCAAAACTACTATTGGAGAATCGATGAGGTCAATGGTCCCGATATGTGGGCGGGTAGTGTATGGAGCTTTACTACGGCAGATTTCGGGATTGTGGATGATTTCGAGTCATATAATGACATTGCCGAGGGCCAGGAAGGCAGCAATTTGGTTTATTTGACCTGGTTGGACGGATATGACAATCCGTCTGTTAACGGCTCGACTATGGGTTATGCTTCGGGAGCTTCGATGGAAACCGAGATTGTTCACAGCGGCGAACAGTCAGTTCCACTACAGTATAATAACAGTGCGGCAGGCTCATCGGTTGTCACCGTGAGTACGGATGCTCTGGATTTCGGCCCGGACTGGACACGGGGCGGCGCCACAACTTTGGTTTTATGGTTCTATGGCGACCCGAACAACGCTGCTACAGAGCAGCTGTACATCACTATCGGCGGCAAAAAGAAGATTTATGACGGCGATTTGAATAATCTGACCA